>CBIMJO010000439.1:0-7493 GCA_966244135.1 uncultured Actinocrispum sp.
GAGCCTGGGTCACCGAGAACGAGCAGCGGTGCGGTTACCGCGGCCGGGGAGGTGAAGTACCCGGCCAGGAACCGGTCGATGTCCGTCCGATGCGGCCAGTCGTCCCACCACGATCGCTGCGCCAGCGTTGCGCCGGGTCCGGCCGCGGCCACTTGGAACCGGGGATCGACATAGGCGTCACGCAGGGACGGGATGCGCAGGTCACCTGGAACGTCATCAGACTCCAGGATGGGATGACCGAGCACCGAGTGGTACTTGCGGGCGAGTTCCGCCCGCTGAGCGACCGGCTGCCCGCCGAGGTTGAGCGAGGTCAGCCGGTCGGCCAGCTCGCCCAAGGCGATGCCCACCCGGCGGAGTCCGGCCTGGGTGGCCTGCGTGTCCAGCCGCGCGACCCACAGGCCGACCTCGGGACAGTCCAGGCTCAGCTGCCGGAACAGCTCCTCGTAACGACGGGCCGCCTCCACCGGAAGCACGGCGCCAATGTCCAGTTCCACACGGGTCTGGCTCGTCTCGTCGAAGGTGTCCCACACTGCGAGCCCTGTGACCAGCCGAGACACATCAGTCGCCAGCCCGCGATACCACTCCAGCAGCTTCTCGACGAAGTCGCTGTAGGGCACATCCGGGCTGGGCAAGGGAGTGCGGACCTCGAACAATGTGGCGCCCGCCTTCATCTGCAGGTCGAGCTGGCGCTGCCGGTTCAGGTCGAGGCCCTTGGTGCTCAGCGGGATCTTGAGTTTGTCGAGGGCTTCGAAGAAGGCCACGATCACGATGACCGTGTGAGCCGCGTGCAACCGCTGCGTGCGGGTGTAGCGGGTGAGGCCGTGGTGGCGTTCGGACAGCTTCGTGACAGCCTCGTGGGAGAGGCGGATGAAGTCGGCTTTGGCGTCGAACCAGCCCAGCAGGTCTGATACGCCGGACAACGAACCACCCAGCAAGAAGCCGCCCAGCAACCGGTCCAGCGCCGTCACGATCTTGCTTTCCTTGGCGCCCAGGAGTTTCACCGCATCGGCGTAGCTGAACGTGGCCATTGGGTCATCTTGCCGGACGCCCCGCGGGTCAGTCTCAGGTGGGATTCGGGATGACGCCCCGCACCGGCAGGGTGGCGGTGATCATGTGAGGGAGGGATCGGGTTTGTCTGTATTGACATCGCTTGTGGTCGCTGGGGCAATGGTGGTGGGCTCGCCGGGGTCGGTGACGTTCACGCTGCCGAAGCCGGGTGGGTGGGCTGAGGTGGGCACGACGACGGTGCATCTCGTTGACCCGGCGCGGAAAGACCCGTGGAAGCCGGACCGGCAGCGCGAGCTGATGGTGACGTTGTGGTATCCGGCGCGGGACACCAAGGACTATCCCGTGGCGAAGTGGACCACCGCGGGGGTAACGCCGTTTCTGGACGGGCTCGGGGCCAGTTTGGGGATTCCGAGGCTGGACTGGGCCAGTGCCCAGACGGATGGGCACGACGGCGCGCCCGCAACCGGGAAACGGCCGGTTGTCCTGTACTCGCCAGGGTCTTCGGCGCCGAGGTTCACCGGGACTGTGCTCGCCGAGGAACTGGCTTCACAGGGGTACATCGTCGTCGCGATGGACCACACCTACGAGACCGCGGTGGAGTTTCCCGGCGGACGCGTGGAATGGCCGGTGCAGACCGACGCCAAGACCGCGTTGCAGGCTCGGGTGGCGGACACGAGGTTCGTACTGGACAAGCTCTCGGACATCAGCCGGGGCAAGAACCCCGACGCTGAGGGGAAAGCGTTGCCGCGCGGGCTGGACATGGACCTCACCCGGGTCGGGATGTTCGGGCACTCGATGGGTGGGTTCACCGCCGGCGAGGCGATGGTGGTGGACCGGCGGATCGATGTCGGGGCCAACCTGGACGGTGGCATGCCGGGCGGTGAGATCACCAAAAGTGGCGTCGACGGCCCGTTTCTGTTGGTGGGCGGCTCATACACCGAGGATGGCACCCCGCAAGACCACACTCATGCCACCGATCCGTCCTGGGCGGACTTCTGGGCCCACCAGCAGCGTTGGAAGCGCGACATCCTCGTCAAAGGCGCCGGGCACTACAGTTTCACGGACCTGCAAGCGATTCTGCCGCAGCTGCAAGGCACCTGGACCCCGCTGATCGGCACCATCGACCCGAACCGCTCACTGGCCACCCAGAAAGCCATCCTGCGTCACTACTTCGAGTGCTTCCTGCACTAGATGCTCGGGCCGGACCGGGATCCGCGGCAGGGCAAGGCCTGTCGCGGCCCGGATCGCGGCCACGATCGCGGGCGTGGCCGACACGGTGGCCGGTTCGCCCGCCCCGCGAAGGCCATATGGCGCATGCGGATCCGGGTGTTCCAGGACGTCGACGACCATCGGCGGCATGTCGAGCATGGTCGGGATCAGGTAGTCGGTGAACGACGGGTTGCGGATCTTCCCCTCGGACACCAGGATCTCCTCCATCACGGCCAGCCCCAGGCTCTGCGCGGTGGCGCCCTGGATCTGCCCGACCACACCGTCCGGGTTGATCGCCTTGCCGACGTCCTGCGCGCACACCAGCTCGACCACCTTGACCAGGCCGAGTTCGACATCCACGTCCACCACCGCGCGATGCGCCGAGAACGCGTGCTGAACGTGCGCCATCCCCTGCCCGGTCTCGGGATCGAGCGGGTAGGTCGGCCGGTGCCGCCACTCCACCAGCTCGTCGAGTTCCTCAACAGCAAGGACATCGGTCAGCGAGCGGCCGTCAAGCCGGGCCAGGATCCGGCGGCAGGCCTCCTGCACGGCCCCGCCGGTCACGTAGGTCTGCCGAGAGGCCGAGCTGGAACCACCGTCACCAATGGAAGTGTCCATCGGCGCAACGGTCACAGTGGACAGACCCAGCTCGGTCCGCACGATCTGTTGCAGCACAGTGACAAGGCCCTGACCGACCTCGGCAGCGGCGGTGTGCACCCACGCTACGGGTTCCCCGTTGACCAGTGACACCTTGACCCGAGCGGTCGAGTAGTCGTCAAACCCAGCGGAGAAGCCGACGTTCTTGATGCCCACGCCATAACCGACACCACGAACGACACCCTCGCCATGAGTGGTGTTCGAGACACCACCGGGCATGTCCGTCAACGAAGCAGAAGCCTTGCCAGGCAACGGTTTGGAGCTGACCAGACGCAGCAGATCAGCCACCGGCGCGGGCGCGTCGACGACCTGACCGGTCGGCATCAGGCTGCCCTGGCTCATCGCGTTGATGGTCCGCAACTCGACCGCATCCATCGACAGAGCGGCCGCCAGTTTGTCCATTTGCGACTCATACGCAAAGCCCGCCTGCACAGCCCCAAAGCCACGCATAGCACCGCAAGGTGGGTTGTTCGTGTACACACCCCAGGTGTCCAGAGTCACGCTAGGCACGTCATACGGGCCAACCCCCAGCGTCGACGCGTTGATGACCACGGCACCAGTGCTCGACGCGTACGCCCCGCCATCCAAGTACAAGCGCGCCTTCACGTAGACGAGACGACCATCCAAAGTGGCGCCGTGCTCGTAGTACATCCGCGCCGGATGCCGGTGGACGTGCCCGTAGAACGACTCCTCACGGTTGTAGACCATCTTGATCGGCCGGCCAGTGCGCAGCGCCAACATGCATGCGTGGATCTGTATCGACAGGTCCTCACGCCCCCCGAAGGCCCCACCGACCCCCGACAGCGTCAGCCGGACCTGATCCAGCGGAAGACCAAGGGCGACAGCGACTTGACGCCGGTCGTCGTGCAGTGACTGCGTCGCGATGAACAGGTCGATCGAGCCATCCTCGGCGGGCACGGCCAACCCGGACTCGGGCCCGAGGAAAGCCTGGTCCTGCATGCCGACCTCGTACACACCCGAGACCACGACATCCGCCGAGGCATCCTGCGGGCCACGCCGGATCTTCAGGTGCCGGACGACGTTCCCATTGGGGTGCAACGGCTCCGCACGTCCATGGGCGGCATCCTCAACGTCCACCACCGGCGCCAGCACCTCGAAGCCGACCTTGATCAGCGCAACAGCCCGGCGCGCGGTCTCCGGGTGATCGGCGGCCACCAGAGCCACCGGTTCGCCCTCGTAACGGACCACAGTGGACGCCAGGACCGGCTGGTCGGAATGCTCCAGCCCGTACCGGTTCTCCCCCGGCACATCCGAGTGCGTGAGAACGGCATGAACGCCAGGCAGAGCCAATGCCGCGGCGATGTCGATGGCGGTGATCCGGGCGTGCGGATGCGGGCTGCGTAAAGTCGCGCCCCACAACATGTTCTCGTGCCACAGGTCCGACGAGTAGGCGAACTCACCCCGGACCTTGAGCGTGCCATCGGGCCGCACCACGGAGGTGCCGATCCCGCCTTGGGTGAGGGTCGACGTCATGACGCGCTGTACTCCTGCCACGCCCAGGTCAACGTCCGCCGGGCCAGCACGGACAAAGCGTGCACCCGGTAGGCCGCAGTCCCCCGCACGTCATCGATCGGCGAAGCGGCCGAGGCCACCAGCTCACCGAAACGCTGCTTCACCGAGTCGGTCAACGGCCGCGGCGAGTCCCAGTCCAGTTCCCCGGCAAGGAAATCCTCAGCGGCGGAAACCCGGCGCGGAGTCGGCGCGGCAGACCCGATGGCCGCCCCAACTCGTCGCTCAGCGGGATGGAGAGCCAGCCCGAAAGCACACACCGCGATCACCATGGCGTTGCGCGTACCCACCTTGGAGAACTGCTGCGGCCCGGTCGCGGACGGGATGTGCACGGCCACGATCAGCTCGTCCGCAGCCAGCGAACTCCGTTTCACCCCAACGTAGAAGTCCGCAGCCGGGATCATCCGGCGGCCACGCACCGAAGCCACCTCGACGACCGCGTCACACGCCAGCAGCACGGGATGCGTGTCCCCGGCGGGAGATACGGTGCCGAGGTTGCCGCCTACCGTGCCACGGTTGCGAATCTGTGGGGAACCAACTGTCCGGGACGCCATCGCCAGGCCGGGCAGTTCCGGGCCCAGCTCGTCGATCAGCCGCGTGTACGGCAGGCCCGCACCGAACGTGACCCGCCCGTCGGCCGAGGACCACCCGGTCAGCTCCTCGATCCGGGTCAGGTCGAGCAGCGCCTCCGGCCGCCGGTGGTCGAAGTTCAGCTCCACCATCATGTCCGTGCCGCCCGCGATCGGCACCGCCGCCGGGTCGGCGGCCTTCATCTCGAGCGCTTCGGCCAGGCTCGTCGGGCGCAGAAAGTCCACCGCACACCTCCAAACCACCAGCATGCCTCAAACAGCGGCGCGCCGGTGATACCCGCGCAGGTCGTCCAATTGAAGTCCAGTCGCCTGGGTGACCTCCTCGGCCGACGCCGCCCCGCAGTCCACGGCCCGCAACAGCGAGGCCGAAAGCGCTTGCGCGGTCGCTGGTTCGTCGAGAATGCCGCCGCCGGCGCGGGTCGCGTAAGCGGCGAGTCGCTGTGCGTCACCGGCCAGGCTCTCCCGGTAGTAGGCGTACACAGCGGCATATCGGGTGACCAGCTGGGCAGGATGCATGTCCCAGCCCTGGAAGAAACCGTGCTCCAAGGACCGCCGGACCAGTCCGTAGTGGACCTGCCAGGCCCGGAGCACCGAAGAGGTGTCCCCGACCGGCAGAACGTTGCTCGACCCGTCAGACAACCGCACGCCGGTCCCCGCCGCCGACACCTGCATCACGTGCCGCGCGAAGTCGCACGCGTGATGGTCCAGACGTTGTTGCCCGGCACCGAGACCGCAGGCCGCCGTGTAGTCGTACGTACCGAAGTGCAGGCCGGTGACCCGTGGCCCGCCCGCGGCGATGAACCGCGGGATCGCCAGCCGCCCGTCCACGTCCACAATGGACTGGGTGGTCTCCACCTGGATCTCGAACTTCAGCGACCCCGAAGGCCAGCCCAGCCGCTGCTCCAGCACTTCGAGCAGCTCGGCGAACACCGACACCTGCTCGGCCGCGGTGACCTTGGGGAACGTGATCACGAAGCCGGGCGGGAGGTCGCCCAGCGTGCCCAGGAAGATGTCCAGCGTCCGGAGGCCGCGTTCGAGCAGCGCCGGGGTGTCGAAGGACTTGATCCGCA
This sequence comes from uncultured Actinocrispum sp., assembly GCA_966244135.1. GTDB lineage: Bacteria > Actinomycetota > Actinomycetes > Mycobacteriales > Pseudonocardiaceae > Kibdelosporangium. The sequence continues at coordinate 6,065 of CBIMJO010000439.1, forward strand.
GCCCGGACGAGAACGGCGCGACCCCCTCGGCGTGCCAGCGCGCCAGGTGGCCGGCCGCCCGCGCGGCGTCGGAGTCCTCGGTCGAGGGCGCGCCGTAGCCGTCCTCGAAGTCGATCCGCAGGTCCTCGACCGGTTCGGTGCGCAGCTTGGCCTTGACCCGCTCCTTCAGGTCGTGGCCGAGGTCGAACCCGTGCTCCTCCAATGCGGCCAGTGCCTGCTCGCCCCACTCCGCCGGGGTGTGCGGGCCGACCTTGTCCGCGGGGACGTAGCAGGTGTGCACCGGCTGCCGGCCGCCGCGCCCGCCCGGGAACCGGGCCGCCCGCTGCCGGTCCACTTCGGACAACCGGGCGGTGATGGACGCGACGGTCGAACCATCCAGGATCATCAATCGATCTTCTCGTACGCGGGCAAGGTGAGGAAGTCGGCGAAGTCGTCGGCCAGGGCGACCTGGTCGAACAACTCGGCGGCCTCGTCGAGGTGCGGCAGGCCGGCCAGCTCGGCGCGGGTGTCTGCCAGCACCGACCGGACCAGCTCGGCCGTCACCGTCTGGCCGTCATCGAGGACCACCGAGTTGCGCACCCACTGCCAGACCTGCGCGCGCGAGATCTCGGCGGTGGCCGCGTCCTCCATCAGGTTGTGGATGGCCGCCGCACCGTTGCCGCCCAGCCAGGACGCGATGTACCGGATGCCCACGTCGACCGCGGCGCGCAGGCCGTCGAACGTCGCGTTGCCCGGGGTCGCGGCCACGTTGAGCAGGTCGTCCGCGGTGACCTTGGCCTCCGGGACCTTGCCCAGCTGGTTGGGTTCGCTGCCCAGCACGCCGTCGAAGATCTCCTGGCAGACGGGCACCAGGTCGGGGTGCGCGACCCACGAGCCGTCGAACCCGTCCCCGGCCTCGCGGTTCTTGTCGTCGCGGACCTTGGCCAGCGCCTTCGCGGTGACCTCGGGGTCACGCCGGTTCGGGATGAACGCGGCCATCCCGCCCATCGCGAACGCACCCCGCTTGTGGCAGGTGTGCACCAGCAACTCCGTGTACGCCCGCATGAAGGGCGCGGTCATCGTGACGGCGTTACGGTCGGGCAGGACGAACTGCCGGCCCGCGTCGCGGAAGTACTTGATCACGCTGAACAGGTAGTCCCAGCGGCCCGCGTTCAGGCCCGACGCGTGGTCCCGCAGCTCGTAGAGGATCTCCTCCATCTCGAACGCGGCCGGGATGGTCTCGATCAGCACGGTCGCGCGGATCGTGCCGTGCGGCACGCCCAGCTCGGCCTGCGCGTGCGTGAACACGTCGTTCCAGAGCCGCGCCTCCAGGTGCGACTCCATCTTCGGCAGGTAGAAGTACGGCCCGCTGCCCCGCTCCAGCAGCGCCTTGGCGTTGTGGAAGAAGTACAGGCCGAAGTCCACCAGCGCGCCGACCGCGGGGCGGCCC
>CBIMJO010000440.1:0-7486 GCA_966244135.1 uncultured Actinocrispum sp.
TGGTCGGCGTGTTCATGAACAACCAGCCGGTACGCGCGAGGTTCGACACGGCGCTGTCGTTGCCGGAGTGGCTGACCGAGTTCCAGAAGCAACTGGTCGACGCACGGCAGTTCGCGCACGTACCACTGTCCACTGTGCAGCAGTGCAGCGGTCCGCCCCATGACGCACCGCTGTTCGAAAGCATGGTCGACTTCTGCAACTACCCGTTGCAGGACAACTGGGAGGACGCCGGCACGGTCGCGGTCACCAAGGTGACGCTGCTCGAGTCGCCGCCGTATCCGCTCGCCCTGGTCGGCGTGGGCGGTGATCACGGCTGGCAGCTCATCGTCAGCTACGACCCCGACAAGTTCACCGACGCGACCGCGTCGGACATGGCCGACCTGATCACGTCCATTCTCGACGCCATGGCGACGGAACCCGAGCAGATGGTGGCCGGCCTTCCCCAGTGGACAGGTGCGGGCATGCCCGCCGTGGCAACTGTCGCCGACCGCGTGCCGCCGACCGAGCCGGACACACCGGCGGCGCCGGTGGACCGATCCACCGAACCGTTGCTCGACCTGATGGCAGCGATCTGGCGGCAGGCACTGCAACTGCCCGCCGAGCACCCGCTCGACCACACCAGCGACTTCTTCGACCACGGTGGAACCAGCATTTCCGCCATCCGGCTGATCTCCAGGGTGCGGTCGGCCCTGGACGTGGACTTCGCGGTCACCGACCTGTTCGCCGACGCCACTCTGGCCGGAACCACCCGTGCCGTCGAGGCGTTGCTGAACGGCAGCCGGACCGCGCACCTGGACGAACCGATTCCGCGCGTGGATCGCGGAGACGTGGCACTGTCGTCGTTCGCGCAGGAACGACTCTGGTTCACCGACCAGCTCGACGAAACAGCCTCGGCGAACAACCTCGTCCTCGCTGGGCGGTTCGCCACGGACATCGACGTCGGCGCGATGCGTACCGCGGTCGCCGACGTGGTCGAGCTCTGCGGCCGGTTGCCCCTGGCGATCCGGATCGCCGGATCCCGGTTGCGGCACAGGCCCGCCTGGACCGTCGCGGACCTGGCGGAACGGCTGCGCGAGACCCGCCGCCGGATGCACACACTGACCATGGACGACCTCAGCGTGTACTCGACGCTGCGGTTGTCCTACGAGTCGCTGCCGGAACTGCAGCGGCGGACCTTCCGCCTGCTCGGCGTCCATCCGGGCCGGGACTTCGACCGGTACGCCGTCGCCGCGCTGACCGGCCTGCCGCTGGACGAGACCGAGCAGCAGCTGGAAAGCCTGTGTGACTGCAACCTGCTCATGCAACCCGCCGCCGGGCGCTACCAGCTGCACGACCTGGTCCGTGACTGCGCCAAGCAGCTCGTGGAGGCCGAGGAGACCGAGTCCGGCCGCCGCGACGCGGCCGCCCGGCTCTTCGACTACTACCTGTACCTGGCCCACCTGCACTGCGGTCCGATGACCGGCAAGATCTCCCGCTTCGAGCCGGACATCCCGTCCGGTCCGGCGGAGGTGCCACCGGCCCGCACCGAGGTCGAGGCGCTCGGCCAGCTGGAGGCCGAGTACCAGAACCTGATCGCGGTGGCCACCCAGGCCCAGGCGTCCGGCTGGCCCGAGCATTCCTGGCAGCTGCCCTGCGTGCTGCGGCCGTTCCTGGAGCGGATGAACTTCCGCGTCGCCTGGCTGCACCTGTTCGAGGGTGCCCTGACCGCGGCGCGGCAGCTGGACGATCCGCGCGGTCAGTCCACCGCGCTGGCCAACATCGCCGTCATCCGCCGCGAACTCGGCCAGCTCACCGAGGCGATCGAGTTGCTGAAGCAGGCCCTGCTGATCAGCCAGGCGGCCGGCGACCAGACCGGCGAGGCCCGCCAGACCTCGGACCTGGGCATCACCTACCTGCGGATCGCCCGGTACCGCGAGGCGCGGAAGTGCTTCAGCATCGCGCACGACCTGTCGGAGAAGCTGGGCAGCGTGCGTGACGTTGGGGTGCTGATCAACAATCTCGGGTTCGTCGCGGCGGATCTCGGCGAAGACCCCGACGCGCTGGAGCAGTTCGAGCGAGCGCTCGCCATCAACCGCGAATCCGGCTCCCGGCAGGGCGAGGTGCTGTCACTGGCCAACATCGGCCGTTTGCATGGCCGGTTCCACCGCTATCCGCAAGCCCGAACCCATCTGAGGCAGGCGCTGGTGCTGAGCCGGGAGGTCGGCTACCGGTTCGGGGAGGGGTGGGCGCTGGCCTGGCTGGCCGCCGTGCATCGCAGGGAAGGCGACCTTGCCTCGGCGATCGAACTGGGCCGACTCGCCCTCGACGTCGGCGCGGCGGCAGGGGTCGCCGACGTCGAGTGCGACGCGCTCAACTGTCTCGGCGAGACGTACCTGACGTTGGGGGATGTCGAGATGGCCGCCGACCTGCACCAGCGGGCCGAAGGGCTGGCCACGAGCCGCAACCTCATCCTGGAGATCGCCCGTGCTGTCGACGGCCGGGCCCATGTCGCGCAGCGCCGTGGCGAGCCGGCCGAGGCCCACCGGCTCTGGGAGCGGGCGCTCACGCTCTACCCGGAGCGCTTGGCCGACCAGGCCTACGCCCGCGCACACCTGGCCGCCGAGGAAGCCAGATGCGAGCGGTGCGCAGTGGGCTGACTCGCGGAGACACACAGCACCTTGCGCACGCCGAAAACTTCATCCGACCTGGTCAGACGCTACACACGATGACGTCGAAGCCGCCCACCCCACGGCCAGCGGTCCACGGCAGGATGATCGGCTGTGCTGCTGCGACTGGCCTATCTCGGCCTGACCAACACCTTCGCTCTACTTCGCCTGCTCCCCAGGACTGGCCAGGACAAGGACACCGAGATCTTGGTGTTGCGCCACCAGATCGCACTGCTGCAACGGCAACTCGGCGACACCAAAGTGCGGTTCAGTCCGACCGACAGAGCATTACTCGCCGCACTGCGACATCGAATGCCACATCAGGCATTGAAGGCTCCGTCTGCTGGTACGCCCCGACACCATTCTGCGCTGGCACCGCGAATTACTCCGCCGACACCCCGCCGCAGCATCCCGACCCAACGACCCGGACGGCCCCGCACGTCTGTGGTCCAGTGTGGACGCCTGCCGCGTCGCTCCTCGGCACGACCCGAACGACGTCTCGACCGCCAGCCCCACCTGGCAAAACACGCGTATCCTCAATGGTATGAGTACGCCAGCCATGCCGGTAGGCCGAGTCGTCGCTCGAACTCCACAGTGGATACACGTCGCTGGGGCGACCGGATTCCTATACACGCCATACTACTGTGGAACCGCGACGGTACGTGTAGCAGTGTTTCCGGTATGACTTCCCCGATCCGGGGAAATCTCACCGTGCCAAGTGTTCGAATTCGGACACAGAATTACCACACGAGGTCCAGTTCATCGATCGACGAACTGGACCTGCTCTCATTCTGGCACGTGTCGACGCCAAGTTCGACTGTGGTGCCGCCTGGCCCGTAGGTAACGACCATCGCACTCCGGCGAAGGTGACCAACCGCAGCCCCGGCGATAACGGTCCGGCCACACCCCGCTCGACAGGCACCGCAGCGATCTCCGCCATGAGCACGTCCTCACGGACGTAGAGAATCTTCGGCGCATCAGGTTGCCGTTGTTTACTACTGTTCTGGCCGTGCCGACGTCGATAGCCAGCGCGACCGTGCACCCAGTGTGAGTCCATCCGACGCCCGCACAACCCGCACCGCACCAACCCAGACAGCCGATACAGCCGCACCCCACCCTCACTTGTCGACCGAACCGCCCGCATCGACTGCACCGCAACAAAGTCGTCCTCACTCACCAACGCAATATGAGCATACTTGTTCGAGAACACCCAATCCCGTGAAGCATTCCACCGATACACCGGACGCCGCTGCCCCGCCGACGCGTGATGATCATGATCAGTGGACTGCCGATTCCACACCTGACGACCCGTGTAGCGAGGATTGGCCAGAATGCTGGCCACCGAACCCAACGTCCACTCCACACCAGACCTATGCGGGTTCCGTACTCTGTCCACACCAGACGGACACGGAACACCACACTCATTCAACTCACGTGCAATCCCCGCCAAACTCCGGCCTGAGGTTCCCCCGGGGCCACGTGCCGGACCGAAGTGGACCGCGAGCGTGGATCGGTCACCAGGGTGTCCCACTCGGGAAAATACGAGAGCACGGTGGCATCGAGGTCGACCAGGCCCTCGTCCACCGCGAAGCCGAGCGCGGTCGAGACGAAACTCTTGCTCAGCGAGTACAACAGCCGGGATGACTCCCGGTGGTACGGCCGCCACCAGCGCTCGGCGACCACCTGACCGTGCCGCAGCACCATTAGGCTGTGCAACTCGACATCTCGCAAACGCCGCAGTGTGTCGATGAACCCGTCGACACCGGTCGCGTCGACACCCTGCTCGGCCGGCGTGCTCCGCGGAAGCCCCCGGCCGTCCACGGGTGCGGACAACTGTTGCGGCGTCACGACGTCACGTCGATCAGGACCTTGCCGACGGTGCCGTTCTCGACCACTCGGTGGGCGTCGGCGGTGTGGTCGAGCGGGAAGCGCAGCAGTGGCAGGCCGTGTTCCTCGCCGACGGGCAGTGCGCCGTCTGCGAGTGCCGCGGTGACGTCCTCGACAGCGGCGGCGAGCACTTGCGGTCCCGCGGTGTAGAGCACCAGGAACTGGAAGCGGGTGTTCATCACCATGTTCCGCCGTACGTCGAGGTCGACCGGCTTGCCGCCGTCGTTGGCGTAAGTGGAGATCGTGCCACGGAAGCGGAGGACAGCGAGGTCGAGTTCGAGGTTCGAGCCGAGGGCGACTTCGGCGATGATGTCGACGCCGTCCGGGGCGATCTCGCGGATCGCGGCGGCCGGGTCGCCTTCGCGGTAGTTGATGACGTAGTGGGCCCCGGCGGCGGTGGCCAGCCGGGCCTTCTCCTGGCCGCTGACCGTGCTGATCACAGTGGCACCCGCCCAGCGGGCGAGCTGGATCACGGCGTGCCCGACCGCTCCGGCGCCGCCTGCGGCGAGCACGACCTTGCCCTTGAGCGCACCCGGCTGTAGACGGCGGGGTCCGTCCTCGGCGACGGTGAGCGTGCGGTGCGCGGTGAGGACGGGGACGCCGATCGCGGCGCCGACGTCGAAACCAATCCTGTCGGGCAGTGGTACGGCCCGGTCGGCGGGCACGACGGTGAACTCGGCCGCGGTGCCGGCCGGCCGGCAGCCGCCATGAACAGCCACACCCGCTGGCCGACGCGGCTGGGATCGACGCCGTCACCGACGGCGTCGATCGTGCCCGCGCCGTCGTGATGCGGGGTGATCTCGGGGAAGTTCTTGGCGTGGGCGATGCCGGAACGGGCCTGCGCGTCGGTCGGGTTCACGCCCGACGCAGCAACCCGGACGCGGACCTCGCCGGGGCCGGGTGAGGGCAGGGTGCGGTCGACGAGTTCGAGAACCTCAGGACCGCCGTTGTCGCGGTAGATGATGGCCTTCATCGAGATGTCCTTGATGTCTGTGTCCCTCATCCGATGGGGACTTCGCTGGAGTGGGACTCGACGGCGTCGAGGGTGGCGAGGGTCGCGGCGTCGAAGGTGATCTCGCTGACCGCCATGTTGGCCTCGAGGTGGGCGGCGTCGGCGGTGCCGGGGATGAGCAGCACGTTCGGGGCGTGGTGCAGCAGCCACGCGAGGCCGACCTGGAAGGGCGTGACCCCCAGGGACTGCGCGACCGCGTGCACCGCGGGCTCGTCGGTCACCTTGGGCAGGCCGGGGAAGGTGCCGCCGAGCGGGAAGTAGGGCACCCAGGCGATGTTCTCGGCCAGGCACAGCCGCAGCAGGTCCTCGTCGTCGCGGGAGACCAGGCTGTAGGCGTTCTGCACGCACGCGATGCCCGCGGGCAGGGCCCGGCGCAGCACGTCGAGGCTCACGCTGCTCAGGCCGATCGCGCCGATCTTGCCTTCGCCCCGCAGTGCGGTCATCACCGCGAGCTGGTCGTCGAGGTCGACCACCTGGTCACCGTCCGGCCGCAGACCGGGGCCGGTGTCGAGGCGGCGGAGGTTCACCACGTCGAGCCGGTCCGTGCCGAGGCCGCGCAGGTTGTTCTCGACGCTGGCCCGCAGCTGCTCCGGTCGCTGCGCCAGCCGCAGCGGCAGCGGTCCCACCGGGTCGGGGTCGGCGCCGACCTTGGTGACCACCAGGACACCGTCCTCGTCGCGCAGCGTCTGGCGAATCACCTCGTTGACGAACCCGTGGCCGTAGAACTCGGCGGTGTCCACGTGCTCGACGCCCAGCTCGAAGGCGTGCCGCAGCAGCGCCACAGCCTCGTCGCGGCGGTCGTGCAGCCGTTCGAGCTGCATCGCGCCGTAGCCGACCCGGCGGACGGTGCGGCCGTTGAACAAGGCGGTCGGGGTGGTCATGAGGTGGTCTCCTCGGTGGGTGGCCGCAACGCGGTCTGGAGCAGTTCGGCGAGGTAGAGCGCCATCACCCGACGCGCGATCGGAGTGGCGTGCTCCCGCGCCCCCGCCGGATCGCGACCTTCGACCTTGATCAGCCACGCCGTCACGCAGTCGTGCACCATCGCGCGCAACCGGTCGATCATGTCCACGACGATGACGCCGATGGCGTGGTCGGTCGTCGCCTCGCCCCAGATCTGCACTCCGAACCTGGCCTCGACCGGATCGATGACGCAGACCATGCGGGCGAGCAGTTCGTCCGGATCGGGCGGGCTGTCGTCCTGCGCGTACTCGCCGAGAACCTCGGCGCGCCTGGCCAGCGTGGCGCGGGCGGCGGCCTGGATCAGCTCGGCCTTGTTGCGGTAGTGCGCGTAGATCGATCCGGTCGACAGGCCGGACTCGGCCGTGATGTCGGCGATCGACGTCCGCTCCAGGCCACTGCGGCCGAAGCAACGCACCGCCGCCTCAGTGATCTGCGCACGTCGGAGCTCCTTGCGCGCATCAGTGAGCCGGGGCACCACACCTCCGTAAAAAGAACTATCATTCTCTTTGCGCCAAAGCTAGCAGAACGGCGGCTCTCTTTGCACCCGACACGGGACGCGAAGCGCAGAACTGGCTGTAGCAGCGTCTCCCGCGCTTTCGACCAGCGAACGTGAGCACCAGGGGTGCGCGCCCCAGCCGGTCGTCGCCTGAATGCGCTGCCCGTCAAACGTGGCCGAGCCGGAACGCCGGCACAACGGCTGCGGCGCCGCAGGGTCAGCGGCCCCACAGCGCGGCTAAGAACTCCTAACAATATTGATCTTGGAACATGTTGCGTGTCGTGCTTGTTGATCTTGGTTGGCGTCGGCGGCGGTTGCGGGACATCTCGAGGTACTCGAACAGGGCGTTGGTCAGTTCGAGGCGTGTGCGCCATCGTCGGCGATCGGGCAGTTCGGTCTGGGCGCGTGCCTGGAACGATTCGATCGTGGCATTGTCGTGGCAGTGACCGATCGATCCCATCGACGGGAGCGGTCCGGATTGTTTGG
>CBIMJO010000441.1:0-7486 GCA_966244135.1 uncultured Actinocrispum sp.
AGGCGCCGAGCGGGTGCACGGCGAGTGAGGGCTGGCCCCTCGTGATGGCCGCCGTGACGATGTGGCGATCCGGCACCGGCGTCCAGCGCGGATCGGTGTCCCACGGCTCCGACGCGACCACCACGGAGTCCGCGGTGAGCAGGGTCGACAGCGCGTGGGTCCAGGCGGTCGCGACCAGCGAGCGCCCATCGGTGAGCATCAGGTTGAGCCGGGATCCGGGTGCGGCAGCCTCGACGTCCAGCACGACCGAGCCGACAGCGTCCACAGGGGACTGTCCATCCCGGAGCCGCGCGCGGACCAGGGCCCACAGCAGGGCCGCGTCGGTGGGCGCGTCCAGCGTCATCAGGTCGGTCACCGGCAGCTTGCCCGCCAGCGACGCCACCGAGTCCGGCCAGCCGCGCACCACCCCGTTGTGGCTGAACAACCAGGTTCCGTCGGTGAACGGCGCCGCGGCCGTCTCGACCACCGGCATGCCGACCGTGGCCGAGCGGACCGCGGCGAGCACGCCGGTGGCGGACACCGGCCGCAGCAGGCCGTCCAGCGCCGGGTCCGTCCACATCGGACTCGCCCGGCGGTACACGACCGGCGCGGCACCGGCGAACCAGCCGATGCCGAAGCCGTCGGCGTTGATCGTCCCGCCGGCCCGCATGTCGGCCGGCGCCCAGCTCTGCCGCAGCAAGGAGTGCGGCGGGTCGAGCACCAGCCCGGCGACGGGCACGGCGGGGCCGAGGTACCCCAGATGGCGGCACATCGGCTAGCGGACCTCGTCCGGCCGCGGATCCCGCGCGAGCCGCAGCCCGCTGAAGATCTGCCGCCGGATCGGGTAGTCCCAGTTGCGGAACGTGCCCCGGCAGGCCGCCGGGTCCACGCCGAACGCACCACCACGCAGCATCTTGTAGTCCGGGCCGAAGAACACCTCGGAGTACTCCCGGTACGGGAACGGCACGAACCCCGGGTAGGCGAGGAAGTCGCTGGACGTCCACTCCCACACGTCGCCGATCAGCTGCGCCACGCCCAGCGGCGACTCACCGGCCGGGTAGGCGCCGATCCGGGCCGGGCGCAGGTGCCGCTGGCCGAGGTTGGCCCGCTCGGGCGTGGGATCGTCGTCGCCCCAGGGGTATCGGCGCGACCGGCCGGTCGCCGGGTCCCACCGGGCCGCCTTCTCCCACTCCGTCTCGGTCGGCAGCCGCTTGCCCGCCCAGGCCGCGAACGCCTCCGCCTCGTAGAAGCACACGTGCACAACGGGTTCGTCCGGCACGATCGGCTCGACCACGCCGAAGCCGTTGCGCAGCCAGCGATCCCCGTCGCGGATCCAGAACCGCGGCGCCTCGAGGTTCGCCTTCTGCCGGTAGGCCCAGCCGGTGTCCGACCACCACCGCTGCTCGGCGTACCCGCCCGCGGCGATGAACTCGGCGTACATCGCGTTGGTGACCGGGTACTTGTCGATCACGAACGCGTCCACGTGCACCTGGTGCGCCGGGCGTTCGTTGTCCAGCGCCCACGGCTCCACCGACGTGCCCATGGTGAACGGGCCGCCCGGCACCAGGATCTCCCGGTTGAGCACCGGGCCCACCGGGTCCGGCGGCGCGGGCGCGTGCAGCACCGGGTCGCCCGCCCGCAGCTGGTGCGTGGCCAGCATGGTCTCGTTGTGCTGCTGCTCGTGCTGGACGATCATGCCGAACGCGAACCCGTCCTCGACCAGCCGCCGCCCCTCCAGCCGGGTGCTCGCCAGGACGTCCATCACCTTGTCGCGGACTTCCCTGACGTACGAACGGGTCTCCGTCGGTGACAGCAGCGGCAGCGCGGGCCGGTCGGCCCGCGGGTGCTGGAACGCGTCGTACATCTCGTCGATGTCCTGGCGGACCGGCTCGCGGCCGCCGACATCGCGCACCAGCCACAGCTCCTCCTGGTTGGCGATGTGCGCGAAGTCCCAGACCAGCGGCGACATCAGCTTGGAGTGCTGCTTGACCAGATCGTCGTCGTCCACCGCGTCGGTCAGCGCGGTGCTGCGGGCGCGCGAGCGGGCCAGGTGCCCGGCCACGCGATCGCGCAAAGCCTCGATATCCCCGAATGTCGTCATTCCCCGCCTCTTCTCAGCCTGTCCTCGATATCGCCGGTGACCACGGCCGTCTCGGCGGCGGGCAGGTCGAGCGCGGCCAGCCCCAGGGCGGCCACCTCCTCGACCACGCGGGCGAGCTTCCCGTCCCGCAACCCGTGCCGGGCCGCGCTGTCCCAGCTGTCGGCGACCGGTGCGCACACCTCGAGCACGCGATCCACTGTGTCCGAAGTGGACAGCAGGGCGAGCAGCAGTGCCGCGGGCGCCAGCCACCGGTCACCGGGCTGTGCGTCGATGTACCGGACCTCCAGGTAGCCCTGCGCCCGCACCGGCGGGAACAGGGTGGAGATGTGGTAGTCCAGATCGTCGACGGTGGGCGCGCGGTCCAGCGCGCCGGCGATCCAGTCCGCGAAGGTGACGCCGGACGGCGCCTCCCAGCAGGAGTCGCCCTGTCTTCGCAGGCAGAGCAACGGGGTGTCCAGCACACGTCTGGCCCAGCTCGCGGCCGGGTCGTCGTCGCACACGCTGGGGAAGGTGCGCACCGGGTCGGTGTTCAGCACCGCGCGCGACCGGTTGGACACCCAGCCGGTGTCCCGGCCGAGCATCCTGGGCGAGTTGGCGAACAGGGCGATCATCGGCGGACCGAGCGCGTGCACCGCCGCCCAGCGGGCCGCCACCTGACCGGCCTCGCCCGCGTCGACGCACACCTGGAAGCCGGCCGTGCTGCACATCATCGTCACGCCGTGCGTGCCGAGCGGCGCGAACGCCTTCTCCATGGCGGAATACCGCGGCGTGTCCAGCACGCGCCGCGGTGTCCGGAATGGATCGATCGCGCTCGTGCCCAGCGTGAGGCCGTGCGCGGCCAGCAGATCGCTGAGATACCTGGTGTCTTCGGTGGTGGTTTCGTATAGACCGGTCAGGGAATGCTGCGGCAGCGCCGAGATCTCGACCTGACCTCCCGGCTCCATGCTGAGCGGGGAGCCACCGGGAAGGACTTCTTGGGGACTTTCGGGATCGAGCGTTCGTGGAGCGTGTGGCCCGAGTGCCGTCCGGAGCACCTCGGCCGTCAACGGGCGGGACGGGTCGTCGACGTGGTGGACTGTCCATTCGAGCTCCACGCCGACCAGCCGCGGTGGCCCGTGCTTGAAACACACCGAGGCCACATAGGCCTCGGCCTCGACCCGGTCGCGAAGCCGGTGGCCCGGCTCGTCGACGGGTGTGTCATGCATAATCGTCACGGTTCGATCTCCTTTGCCGGAACCGCGATCGACGCTACCCCCGCCCACCGACATTTTCATTGCGGGGAACTTACGGCCGCCGTTGGTCCAGGGACGATCACTCAGCGCAGCAGAAGAGCGCCCGCTCGGAGCAGTCCGTCGCGCACAGCGGCCAGCCCGGGGCGCATGGTGAGCATTCCGGCCTGCCGCGCCGCGCGGGCCACACGCTGGGAAGACTTGCGGCGCAGCAGGTCGTAGCGGGAAAGTGCCTCGTCCGGACGGTATTTCGCCAGGCAGTCACCGAGAGTGGCGCCGTCGATCAGCGCCTGGCAGGCACCCTGGCCGAGGTCGGGCGTCATGGCGTGAGCCGCATCACCAATCAGGGCCACACGTCCGCGCACGAATGTGCGTAAAGGTGGCCCCACGAAATACAAGTCGTGACAAAGAATGTCCGTTTCCGCGGTGCGGTCCAGGATTTCCGGCACCGGATCGCACCAGCCGTCGAACTCCCGCCGCCAGCCGTCGTGCCGCGCGCCTTCGGGCGCCCACAGCGGCGCGAACCAGTTGGTCCGGCCGCCCTCCATCTCGGTGATGCCGAACTTCTTGCCCCGCCCCAGAATCTCGCCCAGCGGGCGGTACTCACCGGTCAGATGTCCGCGCCACGCCTTGTATCCCGAGTAGCGCGGCGGCGCGGCGCCGAAGACCTGCTGCCGCACAACGCTGTTGATGCCGTCCGCGCCGACCACCGCACCGGCGTGCACGGAGTCCACATCGGACACTTTGACACCGGTCCGGACCGCACCGTCCGGGACCGCCCCGAGCAGGAGTTTCGTCAGGGCGCCGCGGGAGATCAACCGGACCGGTTCGCGCATCCTCGCGGTGAACAGCCGGGCGCCGTCCGGCCCGCGGAACACCGCTTCGGTCTGCTCGACCGCGATCCTCCGGACGTCGTCGCCGAGCCCGAGCGCGTCCAGCGCGCGCAGCGCCTGCGGCCACATCCCCAGCGCGGTCCCGGCGTCGGCCACCTCGTCCCGCCGCTCCAGCACGGTGACCGCGCGGCCCGCACGGGTCAGCGCCGCGGCACATGCCAGACCGCCGATCCCACCCCCGATGATCACCGTCTCGTTCTCGCCCCAGTCGTTCACACGGCCAGGTTACTACGAAAATAGTTCGGCTCGTAGTAGCATCCATCGGTGCCTACTCGCCGGAACGAGATCCTGATCGGTGCGGTGTCCGTCCTCGCCCGGGGCGGCCCGCGCGCGCTGACCCACCTGTCCGTGGACGCCGCCGCCGAGCTGCCCAAGGGCAGCACCTCCAACCACTTCCGCACCCGCGACGCGCTGATCCAGGGCGTCCTGGGGCACCTGGTGAAGACCGAGCAGTCGCTGCTGGGCGACCTGCTGGGCAAGGTCGAGGGCGTGGTCGACCGCGACGCGTTCGCGCGCCGGCTGACCGACATGGTGCTGTACATGACCGACCAGGAGCGCGAGCTCACCCTCGCGCGGCGGGCGATCTTCCTGGAGGCGGCCTGGCGCCCGGAGATCCGCGACGCGGTGCTGGGCTGGTCGGTGCGCTACTGGCAGCTCGGCGGCCGCTGGCTGGACCGGCTGGGCTCGCCCGACCCCGAGGGGCACGCCCGGATCCTGCTGGCCTGCCTGGACGGCCTGATCACCGAGGTGCTCACCCGCCCGGTCCCGGCGCTGGACGTGCAGCGGTCGGTCCGGCTGGTCCTCGACGGGCTGCTGAGCGAGAGCGCTTGAGGCGCCTGCTTGACGGGATGCGTAACCGATGAGTTACGCTTCCGGCGTGGACGACGTGGCCGGTGCGATCGCCGATCCGGTGCGGCGCGAGATCCTGGTGATGCTGCGCGCGGAGCGGCTGTCGGCCGGGCAGATCGCGGACCGGTTCGAGATCAGCCGGCCCGCGGTCAGCCGTCACCTGCGCGTGCTCAGAGAGGCCGGCCTCGTCCGCGACGACCTCGTTGGCCGGCAACGGTTCTACCTGCTCGTGCCGGACCGGCTGGGCGAGCTGGAGCGGTGGCTGGCGCAGTTCACCCGGGCGTCCGGCTGGGAGCACCGGCTCGACGCGCTGGAGACCGAGGTCTACCGGACCCGCCGCGAGCACCGTGCACAACCCCAGGCAGCACAACCCCAAGCAGCACAGCGAAAGGAAGAAACGGCATGAGCCCGATCCCCACCGGACGGCTGTTCCCCACCAGTACAGGCGCGGATCTGGTGCTCACCAGGACGTTCCGCGCGCCCGTCGAGGACGTCTGGGCCAGCCTCACCGAGTCCGAGCGCACCGCCCGCTGGTTCGGCCCGTGGACCGGCGAGCCGGGGCCGGGCCGCGTCATCAAGGTCCAGATGGTGTTCGAGGAGGGCGAACCCAAGATGGACCTGCGCATCGACGCCTGCGAGCCGCCGACCCGGCTGGCGGTGTCCACCGCGGAAGGCGAGGAGATCTGGCACCTCGAAGCGCTGCTGGAGGAGACCGGCGGCGTCACCGAGCTGCGCCTCGTGCACCACCTCGACGACCCGTCCAAGGCCAGCGACGCCGGACCGGGCTGGGAGTACTACCTCGACGTGTTCGTGGCCGCCCGCGAAGGCACCGCCAAGCCGGACTTCTTCGCGGACTACTACCCGGCGATGAAACCGTATTTCGACGGGATCATCGCCGAGCACACCGGCTCTGAGTCAGCCGACACTGCCGACTGAGGCCCCAGGCAATAGCCTGAAGTGGCCACTGGAGGTCGGGGTCCGGCATGAACATCACCATCTCGGGCTTGACGGCGGCGGGCAAGACGACACATGCGCTGCTGGTGGCCCGCCGGCTGGGATTCGGGTATGACTCGGCCAGTGCGCTGATGTTCCGCCGCCTGGGAATCGCGCACCGGGAAAGCAACACGCTCTGGCAGTCCCGCTTCGGCGAGGTGGAGAAACTGCGCAACGAGCGGCCGGTCGACGAGGAGCTCAACGCCCATCTCGCGCACCTGCTGAAAACGCGGGACAACATCGTCTTCGACTCGTGGTCGGCGCCATGGCTGCCCGGTGTGGCCAATTGCCTGCGGATCTTCATCGAGTCGGACCTGTGGTCGCGCACGCTCAAGGTCCGCGTTTCCCAGGAACCCCATGGCCCGTTCCTGTCGCCGCCGGAATGCCGCCGGTTGATCGAACAGAAGGACACCGCGGCGGCAGAACGGCTGGGTACGATGCCGAACGCCGACATCATGACCGATCGGAGCCCTTATGACCTGGTCCTGGACAACTCGGATCTGATCTCACGGGCGTCCATCGCGGACGCGCGCAGAGGGATCGCGGTCTTCCACGAACGGTTACTGAAGGCCATCTTCGATCACCAGGACGGGTCTCGTATTCGTCACTATGGTGTGTGATGCCGTACTGGTGCGTCTTTCCGTCGGCAGAACGCCGCTACCGTCCCGGGTCCATGCGGGAAATCCGTCTGGCCGGTTGTGTGATCACCGATGCCGAGAACCGCGTCCTGCAACTTCCTCGAAGAACTCAAAGGCGGTCGCTTCACCCTGCCCGCGCGGGAACGGGTGCACAAAATCACCGCCCTGAACCTGATGTCCCTCGACCGGGCCTTGTGCCGGAATCTGACCGGCTACGACCCGGTCGAGGCGTTCGAGGACGAGTTCCCGACGGGCGGCCGCGGGCTCGAATTGACTGGAGAGCACGAACTCCTGGTAGGCGTATTTGCTCAGATAACCGCGGTCGCTGATCACCGGTTCACCGTCACGTACCCGGGGCGCGACGGCCGACGAGTACACCTCGAAGAAATCACCGAGAAAGACCAGCGACTGGCCGACCGGACTGGTTGAGATGTAATGCGGGGAACTGCGCACCGCGGAGTTGAGCGCCTGCCCGAACGGCGCCGAAGAGAACTCCGGCGCCGTGGAGATCGACAACGCGGCGGCCAGCGCATCGGTGATCGTCGTCTTACCGACCCCGTCGACACCGTCGACACAAATCCACGGTTCACCCATTGGCTTGAAATTCATTGATTTCGCGTCCGTGCGTGCAACGATTGGGCCGACCATAGCGCAGAGGGGAGAACCGACTGGTGCGCACACAGGCGCTGGACGCGGCAATGCAGGCCCTGGCCGCGATAGATCTCTGCGACGCGGTGTACGTCGCCTGCCCGGTGAGTTCGGGAATTCGCGAACTGGAACTGATGCGGAAGCTGGCGCGATTCG
>CBIMJO010000442.1:0-7474 GCA_966244135.1 uncultured Actinocrispum sp.
CGGCGCCAAGACGGTCATCGAGCAGCGGGTCCTCGGCGGCGGTCAGGCACCGGTGGCGGCCACGCTGTCCGACGGGATCGTCTACGCGACCGGGAAGAAGGACGGGCAGGCCATCGACGCGCTCACCGGCGAGCAGCTGTGGACCGTCAAGCCCGCGCTGAAGATACCGACGAACCCCAATGTCGAGTCCCACGCGCCGGTCTCGGCCAAGGACACCGTCTACTTCGCCTTCGGTGTCCAGGTGGAGGGCAAGGGGACCACACCCAGCCACCCGGCCATCGAGGCCATCGCCGTGGACAAGGAGTCCGGAAAGGACCGCTGGCGCACCACCATCGACGTGGAGACCAGCGATCCGGGCAGTACCGGCGACGGTGAGGTCGCCGTCGTGGGCGTGGACGACCAGTCCGTCGTGATCCGCTGGTACAGCAAGACCTTCAGCCTCGGCAAGACCTACGCCGTGGACACCGGCAGCCACAAGGTGCGCTGGCAGAAGGACCAGTACCTCGCCGACGTCGTGGCCGGCGGGATCGTGCTCGGCAACGCGGGCGAGCCGTCCATCAGCGAGCAGCGGACCCTGCAGGCACTGGCGATCGCCGACGGCACCGAGAAGTGGGCCACCAAGCTCGGCCAGGAGGCGGCCGGGATCATCCCGCTGTCGCCCAAGCTGGTCGGGCTCAACAAGTTCCACTACAACAACTCCGACCAGGTCTTCGAGATCGCGGACGTGACCAGCGGCAAAGCCCTCTACTCGCTGCCGATCGACAACGACTTCAGCCTGACCACCCACGTCGAGTGCCTCTGGGACCAGGCCGAGGCGATCGTGTGCACCGTGGACGACAAGGTCCTCGGGTTCGACGTGAACAACATCGGCCAGAAGCCGCAGTGGGAGATCGCCAAGACCAGTTCACGGACCCCGCCGAGCGTGACCGCGGCCTACCACGGCCTGATCTACGGCCAGACGCAGAACGGCGCGGTGGCGCTGGACGCGAAGACCGGCCAGGACGCGCCGGACGGCCCGGTCATCGCGCCGAGTTTCGTGGACCAGTACGTGGGCATCACCGACAAGGGCGACACGCACGTGCCCACGAAGTGACCGGATGGCGCCGGCTTGCGGGCCGGCGCCTCCTCACGTCAGCGCGAACTTCACCGCCGCCGCGAGCCCCAGGGTGCCGATCGTGTACCGCAGGGGCGCGGCCGGGATGCGCCGGGAGAGCCGGGCGCCGATCGGTCCGGCGACCGCTGTGGACAGCCCGAAAACGATGGTCACCGGCCAGTTCACCGGTGCGATGAAACAGAACAACAGCCCGGCCACGCCGTTGGCCAACGCCTGCAACACCGTCTTGACCGCGTTGTGCTGATGCGTGGTCCCTGGCGTGAACAAGCTGAGCAGCGCGAAGAAGATCACGCCCACACCCGTGCCGAAGTAGCCCCCGTACACCGACGCCACGAAGATCACCAGCGCCAGTGGTCCACTATGGACCGCGGTCGACTTGAGCTTGCGGTTCACCACCGGCTGCAGCAACACCAGCAGCGCGCCGAGGCCGAGCAGACCGGGCACGATCACCGTGAAGATCCGTTCCGGCAGCACGAAAAGCAGCGCGCCGCCGAGGATCGAGCCGGCCGCCGCGGGCAGGACCACCCGGCGCAGCACGGGTTTCTGGGTCCGCAGCTCCTGGCGGAACCCGAACGACGCGGAGATGTTGCCGGGCACGACGGCGATGCTGTTGCTGACGTTGGCCTGCAAGGGGGTCAGGCCGAGTGAGATCAGCACCGGGAAGGTCAGCAGGGCGCCCGCCCCGGCGATGGCGTTGATCATCCCGGCGGCCAGCCCCATTGCCGCCACAACGAGAAGGTCCACGCTCCCACCCTGATCGAGCTGGGCTCATGCGTCCAATGACAGTTGGCGATGAGATCGATGCGTGGTAGGCATAGGTGTGGAGATCGCCCAGCTCAGGTGGTTCGTCAAGGTCGCGGAGGGGCACACGGTGACCGCGGCGGCCGAGGCGTTGCATGTGTCACAGCCCGCGCTGTCCCGAGGGCTCGCGCGGCTGGAGCAGGAGTTCGGCGCGCCGCTGTTCGACCGGGTCGGCCGGGTGCTCCGGCTCAACGCCAACGGCGCGACCCTGCTGGACGCCGCCCGCAAGGCGCTCGCCGCGCTGGACGGCGCCGCTCGCACGATCGGCGCCGCGGGCGACCCGACGACGGGCACGGTCCGCCTGGCGTTCCTCAACACCCTGGGCACCGAGTTCGTGCCCGCGTTGCTGAGCGGGTTCCGATCCCGTTACCCGGACGTGGAGTTCGTGCTCCGCCAGGGCGGAACCTCGCGCAACGAACGGGAACTGCTCGACGGCGAGCTGGACGTGGTGCTGGCGGTCGGTCCCCCGGACCGCGACGACCTCGAGTGGCACGCGCTCGTCGACGAGCCACTGGCGTTGGTCGTGCCGTCCGGGCACCGGCTGGCGAAACGGCGCTCGGTGCGGCTGGAGGAGGTCTCCGGCGAGCCGTTCGTGACGTTCTCGCACGGCTTCGGGCTCCGGCCGATCACCGAGCGGCTGTGCGCCGAGGCCGGGTTCAGCCCGGCGATCGCGTTCGAGGGCGAGGACCCGAACACGTTGCGCGGCTTGGTCGGCGCGGGCTCCGGGGTCGGGCTGCTGGCGCCCGCGCCGGCCCCGCTGCCGTACATCGTCGAGATCCCGGTGTCGAAACCGCGCTGTGCCAGGACGATCGGCGTGGCCTGGTGCCCGGACCACTACCACCCGGCGGTCGTGGAGACCTTCCGGCAGTACATGATCAGCGAGTCCCGGCCACCCGAGTCGTGGTCACGCTTTTAGTGCGAAGGCCTCATCGGCCTGTGCCTCGGTGAGCCCGAAGTCGGCCAGGGAGTACTTGTGCGCCCGGCGTTTGTCGCCCGAGCTGTGGATGGCGGCCATGGCGTCGCGGGTCGAGTCGGTCAGCGTCAACCCGAAGTGCCGGTAGATGTCCTCGACCGTGCCGATCGGATCCGCCACGAACGAGCCATAGTCCACGTCATAGAACTGCGCGGGGTCGTGCTTGGCCCGGTCGGCGTTGAACGTCTCCAGCCCGCGAGCCCACAGGTCCAGCTGTGTCCGGCCGATCACCTCGCCCTTGAACGCCGTCGACCAGCCCGCGGAGGCCTGCTCGGCCAGGCTGCACATGGACGCGATGATCGTGCTCGGCGCCCGGTGCGTCTGGATCACCAAGGCGTCCGGGTACGCGGTCATCAGCGCGTCCAGGGCGAACAGGTGTGACGGGTTCTTGAGCACCCACCGGCGGGAAGCGTCCGCCTGACCGATCAGCTGCAGGTTGCGGCGGTGCCGTTGGTAGGCCGGGGTCCAGTCCTGCTCCGCCAGCCACGACGAATACGTTGGCACGTAGGCAAGGCACTCGAACGACAACGACAACATCGACTGCCGCAGCAGGCGCCAGCACTCCTCCGCGATGTCGGCTGCGATGTAGTGCAGGCCCATGAACTCCGGGTTCTCCACGTGATGCTGCTCGTACCCGGCCTGGATCCGTTGGAACACCGGGTTGTCCGCCCAGGTCTCCCGCGGCGGACGCGGCTGCGGGAAGTCGGTGAGCCACAGCTCCAGGCCCTGGTGCGAAGGATCCTCGGTGAGCAGCCGGTGCAACGCGGTCGTCCCGGTCCGGGGCAGGCCGGTCACGAAGATCGGCCGCTCGATCGGCACGTCCGGCATCGAGGCGAACCCGACCTCGCTCAACGCCCGCGCGACCAGAGCACCGCGCAGCCCGGCACGCATCACCCGCTCCCCCAACGGAGTCAGCGAGGACTCGCGCTGGTACGACTCCAGCAGCACGGACAGCCCCTCGAGGTAGTCGTCCGCACCGAAATCGGTCAGGCCCGTGATCTTGGTGGCCGAGGCGTGCAGTGACTCGACCGTGCCCACACCGTCCACACCAGACTCCCTCAGTGCCAAATCCCTTAGTGCCAAATCCCTTAGTGCCGAATCCCTTAGTGGTGGTACTCGCCGCCGTTGACGTCCAGGCACTGCCCGGTGACCGCGCGGGCCAGGCTGGAGGCCAGGAACACGATGGCGTCCGCGACCTCGTCCGGCTCGGGCAGCTTGCGCAGGTCGATGTTGCGCGCCTGCTCCTCGTAGATCTGTTCCGGCGTGACGCCCCGCTGCTTGGCCAGCATCTTGAAGTAGTACTTGACGTTGGCCGCCCAGATGTAGCCGGGCGCGATGGTGTTCACCCGCACGCCATCCGGGCCCAGCTCGGTCGCCAGGCTCTGCGCCATCGCCAGAAGCGCCGCTTTGGCCATCTTGTACGGGCCGAAGGTGCGCTGGGAATGCCGCAGCACCATGGAACTGACCATCACCACCGAACCGCGGTTCTCGATCAGCGACGGCTTGAACAGCCGGGTCAGCCGCAACGCGGACAGAACGTTGGTCTCGAAGCCACGGCGGATCCCGTCCGGGTCCACTGTGGTCAGATCTTCCAGCGGCGGTGTGGCGAAAGCGTTGTTCACCAACGTGTCCACCTTGCCGAACGCGTCCAAAGCCGTCGACGCCAGCCGTTCACAGTCCTCGGGCTTGCCGATGTCGGTCGGCACGGTGACCGCGCGACGGCCGAGATCGGTGACCTCCTTGGCCACCTCGGTCAGCCGCGACTCGGTCCGCGAGGCCAGCACGATGTCCGCGCCCTGCCGCGCGCACTGCACCGCGATCGACCGGCCCAGCCCCGGACCGACCCCGGAGACGACGACGACCTTGTCCTGCAGCAGCATCAGCCCACCATCCTGGTTGCGACCGCGGCCTGGCGCGCGGCGATCCGTGCGGCCCACCCCTCCGGCGTGATCCGGGCCTCCGAGTAGAACGGCAATCGACGATCCAGCTCCCCGACCGGCACCAACTCGACCTGCGGGCCGTCGGCCGGCTCGAGGTCACGCGACAGCCGCTGCCAGCGCAGCTGCAGGTACCCGCGGGCGTGCCCGGTGCGCTCGATCCAGTTCGCCACGCCAGGATCGCGTTCGCTGACCACGTACCGGATCCGGCCGTCCGGGTCGGGCCGGGCCTGCGCGGCGGTCAGGCTGGTCTGGTGGTTGATGTAGTCCAGCGACACGTACCACATGCTGCCCAGCTGGAACCCTTGGTACGGCGCATCGGACACCGGCACCGAGATGATCATGGCCTGGTCGTCGTCCAGGTCGTAGTGCCCCACCGAGGAGTACTGGGTGGCCAGGCCGCCGGGCGTGAGCCGCGGCTCGGTCATCGTGTTCACCGGCAGCTTGAGGTAGAACCACTCCGGGAACGCCAGGAACGTCCTGATCCGGTTGACCAGGATCTTGCCCGCGACCCCGAACCGCCGCTCCAGCGAGTCCTTGCGCAGCGGCGGCGGCGCGGTGCCGATGGTGTCGTCGCGGTGGATCCGGATCATGCCGCGCTGTTCGCCGGTCCAGTCGCTGTAGACCTCGCGCACGATCAACATGGCCGAACCCGGGCCGAGGGTGAAGTAGTTCGGCCCGGCCGGGCCGGGGCCGAACCGGATCTCGAAGCTGCCGTCCGGCGCGATGTCGAACGCCCGGTCGTCGAACGCGGTCAGGCTGTCCGGCACCTCGACCGGTGAGTAGTCGCCGTTGAGGACCTGGAAGCTCAGGTCCGCGGTGGTCCCCCGGCGGCCGGTCACCACGTACTCGGCGTCCTCGCGGAGGTAGGCGTGGAAGTAGAGCGTGTCCGGGTTGTCCAGGCCCATCTTGGTGTACGGGCCGGTGGACTGGGTGAAGTACGGGTAGTCGCGTTGGTAGGCCCACGCCATCTGCAGGGACGCGCGGATGCTGCCGGCCAGATAGTCCAGTCCCTCCACCAGGTCCTGGTCGGTCCGGACGTGCGGGGCGTCCCGGATGATCTTCTCGGCCTCGGCGATGGCGGCGGCGAACGACTCAGTCGGCACCCGGTCACAGTAGAACGTGTTCTAGCCGGTGGTCAATTGCAGGCTCGGCAGGTCGTCCAGCGAGTGCGTCATCTCGAAGGTCCGCACGTACCGGATGTGCGCGATCCGCCAGCCCGCCTCGGGATCACGCTCGTAGCGCTCCTCGTAGTAGGCCGCGCCCTTGATCACCAGCCGGTGGTCCTTGACGATCACCGTGTCCTCGAACGCCCAGGTCCCGGCCGCGGTGTCACCGTCGACATCGATCTCCGGCTGGCCGGCGAAGTGGAACGTGGTGATGTTCGTGCCGCCAAGCGCGTCGCGCATGAATTTGAGGATGACGTCGCGGCCGTCCAGCTTCAGCGGCTTGCCCATGGCGGGCGTGCCGTAGTCGGCCACGGCGTCCGGGGTGAGCACGCTTTCCAGCTCGTCCCAGTTCTTCTGGTCGACCGCACGCAGGTAGCGGTACTTGATCCGGCGGATGTCCTCGACGGCGAGCAGCTCGGAGATGTCCATCGTGCCAGCTTGGCGCGCCGGTTGACCGCGCGCAAGAACCTGTTCTACTTTCGCATCGTGGCCATGACCTATGAGCTGACCCACCTACGCGCCCTCGAGGCGGAGTCGGTGCACGTGCTGCGCGAGGTCGCGGCCACCTTCGAGCGCCCGGTGCTGCTGTTCTCCGGCGGCAAGGACTCGGTCGTGCTGCTGCACCTCGCGGCCAAGGCGTTCTGGCCCGCGCCCGTGCCGTTCCCGGTGATGCACGTCGACACCGGGCACAACTTCGACGAGGTGATCGAGTTCCGCGACCGGGCCGTGCGGCGCCACCAGGTCCGGCTCGTGGTCGCCCGGGTCCAGGACGACATCGACGCCGGGCGGGTGGCCGACGAGCCGAGCCGCAACCGCTTGCAGACCACCACCTTGCTGCGCGGGATCACCGAGAACGGCTTCGACGCGGTGTTCGGCGGCGCACGGCGGGACGAGGAGAAGGCCCGCGCGAAGGAGCGCGTGTTCAGCTTCCGCGACGAGTACGGCCAGTGGGACCCCCGCAACCAGCGCCCCGAGCTGTGGTCGCTCTACAACGGCCGGCACCGCAAGGGCGAGCACATCCGCGTCTTCCCGTTGTCCAACTGGACGGAACTGGACATCTGGCAGTACATCCTGGACGAACGGATCGAACTGCCGTCGATCTACTACGCGCACCGCAGAATGGTGTTCCAGCAGGACGGGATGCTGCTGGCGCACACCAGGTTCCTGGAACCCGCCGAAGATCCCTACGAGGCGCTCGTGCGGTTCCGTACGGTCGGGGACGCGACCTGCACCGGGTGCGTGGAGTCCGCCGCGGAGACGCCGGAGGCGGTGGTGGCCGAGATCGCGGTGACCCGGGTGACCGAGCGCGGCGCGACCCGGGCCGACGACCGGATCTCCGAGGCGGGCATGGAAGACCGGAAGAAGGAAGGCTACTTCTGATGTCGCAGCTGCTTCGACTGGCCACCGCGGGCAGCGTCGACGACGGCAAGTCCACGCTGATCGGCCGCCTGCTCTTCGACTCCAAGACGGTCTTCGAGGA
>CBIMJO010000443.1:0-7452 GCA_966244135.1 uncultured Actinocrispum sp.
CTGCTGGACAACGCGAGGGACGCCGACCAGGTGCGGCCGCTGCTGCCCGGCTCGTCCGGCTGCGTCGTGGTGATCACCAGCCGCAACCAGCTGACCGGCCTGGTGGCCACCACCAACGCGCACCCGCTCACCCTGGAGCTGCCCGGCCAGGACGAGGCCGTCCAGCTGCTGACCGAACGCCTTGGCGCACACCGGGTCGAGGCCGAGCCGGGCGCGGTCGGCGAGATCGTCGCCCGGTGTGCCCGGCTGCCGCTGGCGTTGGCCGTGGTGGCCGCGCGCGCGGCGAGCCGCCCGGATTTCCCGCTCGCCGAGGTGGCCACCCAGCTGCACGACTCCCCCGACCTGCATTCGGTGTTCTCCTGGTCGGTGCGGGCGTTGAGCCCGGCGGCGGCCGAGGCGTTCGGCCTGCTCGGCGTGCACCCGGACACGGACTTCTCGTTCACCGCGGCGGCGAGCATGATCGGCACCGACCCGGCCGCCACCCGGCGGCTGCTGCGCGAACTGTGCGAGGCGAGCCTGCTCAGGGAGCATCGCCCGCGCCGGTACACCTTCCACGACCTGCTGCGCGCCTACGCGCGGACATGCACCCAGAACGGCGAGCAGGCACTGACCCGGATGCTGGACCACTACCTGCACACCGCCGACTATGCGGCCTCCCTGTTCCACCCCCATCGCACCGACCTGGGTTTGACGGCGGCCCAGCCGGGGGTCGTCCGCACCGACCTGGCCGACCGGGCGGAAGCGGTGTCGTACCTCACCACTGAGTACGCCACCCTCGTCGCAACGGTGTCAGTGGCCCACGACAACGGCATGTGGCAGCAGTGCTGGCAGTTGGCGATGGTCCTGGCCAATTTCCAGGACCGCCGCGGCCTGTGGCACGACCAGATCGCGGTGCTCGGGATCGGGATGACCGCGGCACAGCGGCTCGGTGACGACCTGGCGTTGATGCACATGCACCGCAACACAGGTAGCGCCAACTCGCGACTGGGCCGCTACGACGAGGCCAATCACCACCTGGCCATCGCCGCGGAACGGGCTCCCACCCGCGAGCAGCAGGGGCACTCACACCTGAGCATCCTCAGCTCACTGCTGCGCCAGGCCAGGTTCGCCGAGGCGTTGTGGCATGCCGAGAAGGCCTACGAGCTCTACTCCGGCACCGAGCGGATGGACGGGACCGCCGACTCGCTCAATGCCATCGGCTGGTGCCACACCAAGCTGGGCAACCACCGGGAGGCCCTGAAGTGGTGCGAGCAGGCCCTTGACCTGCACATCCAGCTGGGCGCCCGGATCAGCGAGGCCGACACGCTGGACAGCCTCGGCTACGCGCACTTCAACCTGGGCGACCACGCCATGGCGATCGAGTGCTACCAGCGGGCACTGGGCATCGACCGGGAGATCGGCGACATCACCAAGCAGGCCGAGGTGCTGGAACACCTGGGTGACGTCCAGCTGGCGATCGGTGACCTCGCCGCGGCTCGCCTGGCCTGGGAGGAGGCGCTGGCGATCTGGAACGCGGCCGAGGCGCCGGAACGCGAGTCGGTGCTGGCCAAGCTCGCCGGCCTGGACTCCGAAAAACCGGACAACAGTGCTTAGTTGAACGAATCGCCGCAAACTGGATACCCAGGACTAAAGCGACACAGAGTGATGTGAGACTACCCACTGTACAGAGCAAAGCCCAAGATTGTATGCTGTAGTCAGTCGACAGGAACTATGAACTGGAGTGACTGCCGATGAAGAGGTTACGAGGGATCTTCGGGTCTCTCCTTCGCCCGTGGGGCGCGAGCGCCGACGGGCGATTGGTGGGAACCGGGTTGTCCACCGCGCTGGTGCGCGCCGAGCAGGGTCTTCCCGACGAGGTCGAGGATTACCTGCGCACACAGGCAGACGCCAGGAACATCAGCTCCTGACGCCTGCCGGGTGGTGGTTTGTCAGTGGTCGCTCAGTCCACTGACACGGTTTCCGCCTCCGTTCTCCGCAGCGAACGGACCTTGATCAAACTGGCCACCGTCGTCACTGCCAGGGTGCCGACGATGATTCCCAGGGAGAGCAGGATCGGGATCTGCGGAGCCCACGCCACACCGTCGGAGTGCAGTGCCTCCAGCACCAGCTTCACGCCGATGAAAGCCAGCACGACGGCAAGGCCCTTGCTGAGGTAGACGAGCTTGTCCAGAAGCCCGCCGATCAGGAAGAACAGCTGCCGGAGGCCCATCAGCGCGAAGGCGTTCGCGGTGAACACGAGGTACGGCTCCTTGGTGAGGCCGAAGATCGCCGGGATGGAGTCGAGCGCGAACAGCAGGTCCGTGGTACCGATCGCCACCATCACGATCAGCATCGGCGTGACCAGCCTGCGCCCGCCCACCCTGGTGGTCAGGGCCGCCCCGGCGTAGGTCTCGGTGGCCGGCAGGAACCGTTTCGCCACGCGGAGAACCACGTTCTCGCTGAACTCCTCCTCCTCGCCGTCCCCGTGCCGCACGAGCTTCCACGCGGTGAAGACCAGGAAAGCGCCGAAAAGGTAGAACAGCCAGTCGAACCGGGTCACCGCCTCCGCGCCCACCGCGATGAACGCACCGCGCATGAACAGCGCCAGCACGATCCCGATGGACAGCACCTTCTGCTGATACTCCTTGGGGACGGCGAACGTGCTCATGATGATCACGAACACGAAGAGGTTGTCGACCGACAACGAGTACTCGGTGACCCATCCGGCGAAGAACTCGCCACCATACTGTGGCCCGGCGAAAACGAGCACGCCAAGTCCGAACAGCACGGCAAGCCCGACGTAGCAGGTGACCCAGAGGGTGCATTCCCGCAGCGACGGCTTTCGTGGGTTTCTGGACACAAGGTAGAAGTCGACCAGGATCATGGCGGTCAGGCCGGCCACGGTGACCGGCCAGACCCACACTGGCAGATTCATCGGGTCTTGCTTCCCTCCCGTCTGCGCACCCTGGAGGTGCGCATCGCCCGCGCGTGCGCCGCGTACCGTGAGTAAACCTGGGCGGCCACCGGGTTATGCCCAGAGATCCGCCGCCACCACTGCGGCGCGATCCGTTCGTGCAGCCAGAGGAACCCGATCGCGAAGCCCGCGCTGATGATGCCCTGGTACGCCAGGAAACCCAGGGTATCCGCGGGGAACGTGACCTTGCCGGTCAGCACGAGGTGGGTGAGCACCTCCTGGGTGAGCCGCGACAACGGGAACGCGAACAGCCAGAACAGCGCGGCCGGGGCGAACCCGCCGACCCGGACGTGCCCACCGGCCAGCAGAAGGCTGTACGCCGCGCCGAACACGCCCAGCGGCACGCCGAGGGTGACCGACGCCAGCACGGCCCAGGCGATGGGCTGACCCACGATCCCGGCCATCAGCCCGGCGACCGAGCCCGCGACGACCCCGACGGCGAAGCCGGGCAGGGCGACTTCGAACCGGGAGCGTTCGAGGCGCGGCACGACGAAACGCGTCATCCGACTGCCACCCCGAACCGGAGCAGGCAGTAGAACAGCATCCCGAGGTAGAACACGGCCCCGAAGCCGATGATCGCGTTCGTGTACCACTTCGGCCGGATCGGCTTGGGCAGCATCCTGTTGTTGACCAACAACAGGACCACGCAGTAGGAGCCCATCGCGAACGTGGACAGGAAGGCCAGGATGTCCAAAATGGACTCCGGTCCGTCCGCGGGCCCGAACAGCAGGATCAGGATGCCGAACGTGATCAGGCCCCAGAGGAAGCCCGCGTACAGGTGCGACATCTTGAACCGCTTGGCGCCCTTGACGAAGAAGTACGTCATGTCCGCCTGGCCGCGCGAGAACGAGTCGAACAGCCCCAGCGTGGCGTTCAGCCCGATCAGCGCGATGAACCCGAAGAACACGGTGCCCAGCACCGGCCCGCCGGCCACCGAGAACGCGTCGGACATCGCCGAGAGCGCCGCGGAGCGGTCACCGGACTCGATCAGCTTGCGCACGTCCGGGTTGGCCCGGGCGGCGGACTGGGCGAGCACGGTGAACGAGATGGTCACCAGCATCGTGATGCCCCAGAACAGCAGCAGGGCGTCGAAGGTGACCCAGCGGCGCCAGCCGCGCCACTTGCGCATCTCGTCCGGGTTGTCGGTGTCGAACATGAACCCGCGGGCGGGCATCTCCTCCTCGTCACCGGCGTGCCGGATGCCCCGGACCTGAGGGATGTGCGCGCCCATGCCGGCGCCACTGTCCCGCAGGTGCAGCGTGTACCACATCTGCTGCATCCCGGACGGTCCCGCGAACGCGATCGAGCCCACCACGATCGGGAACCAGACGTCGTTCATCGCGCCGGACGGGAAGTATCCGAAGTGGAACATCCCGCCGATCGTGGACAACAGGTCGCTCCAGTTGCCCACCAGCGAGGCGATCACAGCGGTGCCCACCACCAGCACACCGATGAGGATCGCCAGCACGTTCTCCAGCAGGTTGTAGATCACCCTGGCGAGGCTGAAGAGAATCCCCACCAGGATCAGGCCGACGCAGGCGGTCACGACCCAGGGTATTCCGGTGATCTGCTCGAAGGCGGCGGCCCCGGCCGACAGGTGTCCAGGCCAGATATAGACCAGGATCGCCACCACGAAGAAGAACCACATGATCGGTTTGAACACGCGTGCCGCGCCGGAGAAGATGCTCTCGCCGGTCGCCATCGCGTAACGGGCCATCTCCAGCATCACCACCGCCTGCAGGGTGACGCCGATGAGGAACAGCCACCTGATCTCCGGCCCGAAGACCAGCACCAGGCGCGGCCACATGTAGGACTCGCCCATCCCGACGCCCAGCGCCACCAGGAACACCGTCGGTCCGAGCAGGTGGATCGACGGCGGCGCTTCGGGCAGGGGGCGGATGGGCATGGGATCGAGCCGACCGGCCCGCCACACTCGCTCAACGCCGGCTAATCGCGGCCCGGCTGCCGGGGTGTTCGAAGAATCCATTGCTGAACCTCTCCATTGAGGAATTTCGATGCACCGTCCGGTCGGACACCCCCTTTGGCCTCTCCCTGTGGATAGTCCCCTGAAAACCCGTGAGTGCCCCGGCGCGGAAGCCGAGACACTCACGGGGGTCTTGTGAACTCCGGTGGCGCCTACAGCAATCCGGCCGCCCTGGCCCACCGGTACTTCGCGCCGAGCACCGCGACGGGCTTCTCGGTGGTGTACGGGTAGGCCACGATCCGCCTGTCATACAGGTATTCGCAGGCGCGCTCCACTTCGACGTCTCCGGCGAGTGAGGCCACGACAGGCTTGTCGATTCCCTTTGCCCTGGCTTCCTCCACCACTCGCGCCGTCAGCTCGGCAAACACCATAGGCGGCGTGACGATGGTGTGCCAGTACCCCAGGATCAAGGAATGGATACGGGGATCCTCAAGACCTAGCCGGATCGTCGCCTCGTAGGTCGACGGTGGCTCGCCCCCGGTGATGTCGATGGGGTTTCCGGCCGCGCCGAACGGCGGGATGAACTTGCGGAAGGCCTCGTCCAGGTCCGGCGGGATGTCCATCAGGGACAGTCC
Organism: uncultured Actinocrispum sp.; assembly: GCA_966244135.1. Classification (GTDB taxonomy): domain Bacteria; phylum Actinomycetota; class Actinomycetes; order Mycobacteriales; family Pseudonocardiaceae; genus Kibdelosporangium. The sequence continues at coordinate 5,513 of CBIMJO010000443.1, forward strand.
CTCATTGACCACCGAGTCCGATAGAAGCACCCCCGATCCACCGGCGCCGGTGATGATCACGACGTTCTCGCCTTGCGGCGTAGGCAGAAGCGGCACACCCCGGGCGTACTCGAGCATGTCGTTCAGGCCGTACGCGCGGATCACGCCCGCCTGCCGGAGGATGTCGTCGTACACCTTGTCGTCACCGGCGAGCGCGCCGGTGTGCGAGCTGGCCGCCCGCGCACCCATCGCGGTACGGCCGGCCTTCAGCACGATGATCGGCTTTTTTGTGACCGTACGCTGGGCGGCCTCGACGAACGCACGGCCGTCCTTGAGGTCCTCCAGGTGCATCGCCACGACGTTGGTGTTGTCGTCCTGACCGAAATAGGTGAGCAGATCGTCCTCGTCCACATCGGCCTTGTTGCCCAGGCCGACGATCGCCGACACACCCATCTTGGTCGACCGTGCGAAGCCGAGGATGGCCATTCCGATGCCGCCGCTCTGCGACGACAACGCCACGCCGCCCTTCACGTCATACGGCGTGCAGAAAGTGGCGCACAGGTTCCGCGGTGTGTAGTAGTAGCCGTAGATGTTCGGGCCGAGCATCCGGATTCCGCGCCGCTGCGCGATTTCGACGATCTCGTCCTGCAGTTCGTGATTCCCGGTCTCGGCGAAGCCGGACGGAATCAGCACCGCCGCGGGAATGCCTTTGTCACCGCAGTCCTCCAGCGCCGCGGGCACGAACTTCGCGGGGATGGCGAAGACGGCGACGTCCACCTCGCCCGGGATGTCCTTGACCGAGGCGTACGCCTTCTTGCCGAGGATCTCGTCGGCCTTGGGGTTGATGGGGAAGATGCCACCCTGGTAGCCGCCGTTGATGAGGTTGCGCATCACCGAGTTGCCGATCTTGCCCTCCTGGTCGGAGGCGCCGATCACGGCCACGGCCTTCGGGTTCATCAACCGGGTCATCACACGCAGGATCTCCTCCTGCGGGATGCGCCGCTTCTCCTCCACCGCACCGGACTGCAGGATGATCCGCACGTCCGCGGCGATCGCGCCGTCCTTGGACGCGAACACCGGGTTCAGGTCGAACTCGGCGATCTCCGGGAAGTCGGTGACCAGTTCGGACACCCGCCGGATCACGTCGGCCAGCGTGTCGGAGTCGACCGGGTCGGCACCGCGCGCACCCTTGAGCACCTCGGCCGCGGCGATACCGTCCACCATGGACAGTGCCTGCTTCTGGTCGAGCGGGGCCAGCCGGAAGGTGACGTCCTTGAGCACCTCCACGAGCACGCCGCCGAGACCGAACGCGACCACCTTGCCGAAGGTCGGGTCGGTGACCGCGCCGATGATGACCTCCTGGCCACCGCCGACCATCTGCTGCACCTGCACGCCCTCGATGTGGGCTGCGGCGTTGTAGGCCTTGGCGTTGGCGATGATCCGGTCGAAGCCGGCCGACACATCGTCCGAAGTGGACACGCCGACCAGCACGCCGCCGGCCTCGGTCTTGTGCAGGATGTCCGGCGAGACGATCTTCAGCACCACCGGGAAGCCGATCTTCTCGGCCAGTGCCACCGCTTCCTCCGCGGTGGCGGCCAGACCCTCGCCCGGGGTCGGGATGCCGTAGGCGTCGCACACGCGCTTGCCCTCGGGCGCGGTCAGCGCCTCCCGGCCCTCGGCCCGCACCTTGTCCAGGATCTCCCGGACGGTCTCGGCGTCGTAGCTCATAGCCCTAAATCACTCCGTTCGCGGCGAGCTCGTCCAGCTCCGCCTCGGCGACGCCCAGTTCCTGGACGTAGATGTCCTTGTTGTGCTCGCCGAGAAGCGGCGAGCGCTCGACCTTCGCGACCGAGTCCGACAGCTTGATCGGCATGCCGACCGTGGTGAACGTGCCCCGCTGCGGGTGCGGCACGTCGACGACCATGTCGTTGGCGCGCAACGACTCGTCGGCGATGATCTCC
>CBIMJO010000444.1:0-7450 GCA_966244135.1 uncultured Actinocrispum sp.
GTCTCGGCGCCGGGATCGTCTCGCTGGTGACCGGGTTCCTCTCCTTCCGCTCCACGCAGCGGCGCCAGCGGGCCGACTGAGGCAAACGGCGGTTATATGTCGATCAATTAGCGGGCTACCCTCCGCACCATGGGTTCTCGGTTGGTGGCTACGCCGCTGCCGGAGGAATTGCTCGCACTGGCCCGATCCCAGCGGGCCCAGGTGAAACACCTTGCGGTTGCGCTGGTCGAGCTGCTCAGCAGCCGGACCGAGTGCTACCGGCGGGTGGCCCACCAGTACCCCGACGAGCTGCAGCTGGTCTGCGAACGGCACCTGCGCACCGCGCTGGACTCGCTGATCGAGTCCCGGGATGTGGAACTGGCCGGAGTGCTGAAGACCGGGCGCACCCAGGCGCGGATCGGGATCACGCTGCCGGACGCGCTGCGCGGGTATCGCCTTGCCGGCACGTACATGTACGAGCTGCTGGTGTCCGGCGCGGTGTTCACCTCGGAACAGATGCTGCAGACCAGCACGACCGTGTGGCGGATCATCGACGCCTTCTCCGAGGCGCTGGCCGCGGCCTACCGCGAGGTCGACGGCCTGGACCGGTCCGATGTGCTCGATCAGGTCCTCGAAGGCCGCGCCGACGACCTCGACGAGGCCACCCGCGCGCTGGGCCTGCCCGCACCGGCCAAACTGGTCGTCCTCGTGTCGGATGATCCGGCGGTCGCCGATGTCCTTGGCACACAAGCGGTCTGGCGGCGCAATGCGGGCATCACCGCGCTGGCCCTCGACCTGGTCCGGCGCACGCTGGCCGGGATCCCCGGCGCGGTGGGCGTGAGCACGCCGTTCACCGACCTCGGTGAGGCACCGGCCGCGTTGCACCGCGCCCGGATCGCCCGCCGCTGTGTGCCAAGGGAATCCGGCGGTGTCGTGGTGTTCGGGGACATGCCGGTGGCGGCCCTCGTGGCCGGGGCGCCGGTCCTGGCCAACGAGCTGGCGCAGGAGTTGTTCGCGCGGGTGCTCACGTTGCCGGAGGCCGAAAAGGACATCCTGCTCAACACGCTCGAGGCCTGGTACGCCGAGGGCGGGTCGGCCAAGAACGCGGGCAAGGTCCTGTACGTGCACCCGAACACCGTCCGTTACCGGATGCGGCGGATCGAGGACCTCACCGGACGGGATCTCGACCGTCCACAGTCCGTAGCCGAGCTCTATCTGGCGCTGCAGGCGGTCCGGCTCGGTTTGTAACTTTTTCCGTCACACGGCATCACGGGCATATCTACCCGCGAGTATGGCCAGCCGGTGTACGGCTGGCCATCCACACGTCAGGACTTGCCGGAGATCACGCGGCTCAGCGCCTGGAAGAAGATCTCGTTGATCTTGTTCGGGTCGGCCGTGCTGAACTGCTGGCCACCGGTCGGCTTGGCGATCGCGGCCAGCTCGGCGGTGTCCACGTCCGGGCCGATACCGATGAACACGATCGGCAGCGGCCGGTTCGGGTCCTGCAGCTTGGCCAGCTCGGCGATCAGCGTGGGCCGGTCGATGCTCTTCTTGTCCTGGTTGCGGCCGTCGGTGAGGACCAGCACCAGGTTGATCCGGCCGGGCTCCCAGTTCTGCCGCGCCGACTGGTAGGCCGCCAGGGTCGTGTCGTACAGACCCGTCTGGCCGTTCGGCGTGGCCTTGATCGCCCGCAGCTTCTCCAGCGCGCCGTTGGGGATCGCCTCGTTGAGCGGGGCGACCGGGATGACCTCGCGGTAGTCCTTGTCGCCGTCCAGCTCGGTGGAGAACTCCCAGATGCCCAGCTTGGTCCGCGGGTTCATCAGCTTGATGCCCTGCTCGGAGGCCTCCAGCGTGACCTGCATCCGGGTCTTGCCGGAGCCGGGGATCACGCCGTTCATCGAGCCGGACACGTCCAGCACGGCCTGGATCCGCGAGGACCGGGTGATGCCGGCCCAGACGTTGAGCACCTGGTCCAGCTCGGCCGTCCGCGGCGCCGGGACCGGGCGCAGCAGGCGCACGACGGTCCGGTTGTCCGCGGGCGGGGTGCCCGGCACGCGGCCGTCGGGGAACCGCAGGCCCGCGCCGGCCAGGGAGTCGCCGATGTTCGGCGAGAGCAGCGCGCTGCGGAACTTGGCCGCGGCGATCGCGGTGTCCTCAGCGGACGGCAGCACCGCGTACGGGTAGTCCAGCGAGGGGGCCGGCGGGTCCGGGTAGACCGCGACCAGCGGCTCGTCCTTGCGCTTGGTGTTGTTGTCCAGCAGCGCCCGCTCCGACGTGGGGAAAGCGGTGAGCGGAGCGGTGTTCCCCTGGCCCTTGGCGTCGGCCTTCTCGAACAACTCGGATGCGCCGGATGCCGCATTCGGCGACAGCTTGCGCAGGATGGCGACGTTGTTGGCGGGCGGGTCGGTGGTCAGCGTGGTGACCGCGCGGATGGCGATCAGCGCGGACACGCCCACCGCGTCCACCGACGGGTCGGCCATCCCGACGTTGAGGTCCGCGCCACCCGCGCCGAGCACGTCCGACCAGGTCAGCTGCTTCTGCGGCCAGCCCCGCTTGGACGCCTCCTGCTCGGCCAGCGCCATCACCACCGGTGAGCTGGCGACCGAGGAACCGGTGTCCGGCACCATCGTGGCGCCCTTCTCCCGGGCCCGGCGCAGCCAGACCGAGGAGTCCGGCAGCCACACGTTCGGCATGTTGGCGCCGTTGGCCCTGGCCAGCTGATCCGCCATCGCCGAGGAGTCCCGGACCACCATCTCCACCCGGTAGCAGGTGTTGATGTCCTCCGGGTTCAGGCTGCCCGCGACCTTGTCCACCACCGGCGCGACGTCCGGCGCGGCGACCACGTTGAGCACCACGGGGTTGGCGCACTTGGCCTCGGGCTGCTGCAGGCGGTCCACCGTGAACCACGCCACCCCGGCGACCGCGCCGCCGATCAGCACGACGACCAGCGTCAGTACCGCGTTGCGCCACCTCGGCTGTGTGAGACCGTGCCGGCCCATCCGTCTTCCCTCCAAGAGTTCGCCGGCATTTTCCGGCCAATCACGAAGTCACCTGGAATGTACTGCCTCTAATGGCGTTGTCGAATACGCCGTGTGCAGCAACACCGGTTTCGTCAATGATTGTCGTTTCAACCGGCATGATCGTTATCATTTGGAGGGTTGTTCTCCGCGACAAAGTTCATTGTCGCGGAGCCGAACCGTCACAAATCGTAGTCACTTGGTGTACAGCGCCTCGACGTCGGCGGCGAAGTCCTTCATGATCACCGAGCGCTTGAGCTTCAGCGACGGGGTCAGGTGACCCGACTCCGGGCTGAACTCGGCGGTGAGGATGCGGAACCGGCGCACCGACTCGGCCTTGGACACGGCCTTGTTGCCGTCGTCCACCGCGAGCTGGATCTCGGCGTTGAGCTGCGGGTCCTCCATCAGGTCGGCCACCGACGCGGCGGAAGGCTTGCCGTTGGCGGTCTTCCAGTAGGCGAAGTAGTCGGCCTCGATGGTGATCAGCGCGGCGATGTAGCTCTGCCCGTCGCCGACCACCATGGCCTGGCCGACCAGCGGGTGCGCCGCGATCCGGTCCTCGATCACCGCGGGGGCGACGTTCTTGCCGCCGTTGGTGACCAGGATCTCCTTCTTCCGGCCGGTGATCTTGAGGAAGCCCTCGTCGTCCAGCTCGCCGAGGTCACCGGTGGCGAACCAGCCGTCCTCGGTCATCGTGCCCGCGGTGGCCTCGGCGTTCTGCCAGTAGCCGGGGAACACCTGGCCGCCCTTGACCTGGATCTCGCCGTCGTCGGCGATCCGGACCGCGGTGTTGGGCAGCGGGTGGCCGACCGTGCCCGGCTTGAACCGGGTCGGCGAGTTCACCGTCGCGGCCGCGCAGGTCTCGGTCAGGCCGTAGCCCTCGAACACGGTCAGCCCGACGCCGCGGAAGAAGTGGGTGAGGCGCAGGCCGAGCGCGGCGCCGCCGGAGATGGCGTACTTGGCCTTGCCGCCCAGCGCCGCCCGCAGCTTCGAGTACACCAGCCGGTCGAACACGGCGTGCTTGACCTTCAGCCCCAGCCCGGCCTTGCCGCCCGCCTCGCTGTAGGCGATCGCGGTGGCCGCGGCGATGTCGAAGATCTTGCCCTTGCCCTCGCTGTGCGCCTTCTGCCGCGCGCCGTTGTAGACCTTCTCCAGCACGTAGGGCACGGACAGGATGAACGTCGGCTTGAACCCGGCGAGGTCGGTGGTGACCTGCTTGATGTCGGCGGTGTGCCCGAGGCGGGCCCGCGCCATCACCGAGCCGACCTCGACCATCCGGCCGAAGACGTGCGCGAGCGGCAGGAACAGCAGGGTCGAGGTCTCCTCGACGCCCAGGCCCTTGAACACCGGCGCCAGCATCTCCACGACGTTGCCGCCCTCGGAGTGGAAGTTGGCGTGGGTGAGCATGCAGCCCTTGGGCCGCCCGGTGGTCCCGGACGTGTAGATGATCGTGGCGAGGTCGCCGGCCTTGACGGCCTTGCGGCGCGCGTCCACGGCCTCGGCGGTCTCGTTGGCGCCGGCCGCGACGACCTGGTCGACCGCGCCGTGCTCGATGTTCCAGACGTGCTTGAGCGAGGGGACCTCGGCGCGCACGGCGTCGACCTTGGCCTGCAGCGCGTCGTTCTCCACGACCACGGCGACCGAGCCGGAGTCCGACAGGATCCACTGGACCTGTTCGTTCGACGAGGTCGCGTAGATCGGCACCGGCACACCGCCGACCGCCCAGACCGCGAAGTCGAACAGGGTCCACTCGTAGCGGGTGGCGGCCAGGATCGAGACCCGGTCGCCCGGGTTGACGCCCGAGCCGATCAGGCCCCGGCCGACCGCGACGACCTCGTCGAGGAACTGCCTGGCGGTCACGTCCTGCCAGTTGTCGCCGATCTTGCGGCTGAACACGACGGTATTAGGCACTTCCGCCGCGTTGGTGTAGATGAGGTCGGCCAGTCCACCGCCGTAGGGCTCCACCAAGGGGGCGACTGCGATCTCGCGCATACCTCTACTCCTCCGACCTGTTACTACACGGTAACCAGGGACACATATTGCCTCTTCAGGGCCGGAACGACCAGAGGCCGCTGCCGAATCGGTACGTTCCGGACACACCCGTTACCGGCGCGGACGTAGGGTAAACGTTTTCCTCGTCACATCGGAAATGCGTGCCGGGAATGTCCCCGGGTCAACTCACCTGGATCTCACCGGACTCGTGAAATGCTCTTGTGATCTCCGCATGACTGGCGCCAGCCGCGACCAGAACATGCAGCAGCACCCGTGCCTTGAACGGGTCAAGGAATCCCGCGTTGATGAGGCCGCGGGAGAGAAGATCCTGTTCCGAACCGGGATATCCGTACGTTCTCCGCAGAACGGCTCCCGAGCCCGTGCGGGAGGCCAGTACGACGGGTTTCGCCTGGGCCAGTTCGGCGAGCGTGGGCACCAGCCGGGAAGGCACGTGGCCGCCGCCGAATCCGGCGACCACGAGCCCGTCGGTGTGCTCGGCGAACGGTTTGAGCCATTCGCCGTTGTCGCCGAGGGCGGCGTGCATCATGCCGATCGACGTGTCGGACAGCCCGGGGCCTCGTTTGAGCGGCGGGCACGGCCTGGGGCGGCTGAGCAGCACCAGTTCCTGCTCGAGGATCTGGCCGATCGGGGCGGCGTTGGGCGAGGTGAACGCGGCCGTGCTGGTGCTGTGCGACTTGCGGACGTAGCGCGCCGCGTGGATCTCGTCGGACATCACCACGACGCAGCCCAGGCCGCGGGCCTTCGGGTCGGCGGCGACGCGGATCGCGGACAGCAGGTTGGCCGGCCCGTCCGCGCTGGCCTGGGTGGGGTGCCGCATCGCGCCGGTCACCACGATCGGGACGTCGCCGCCGATGGTGCGGTCGAGGAAGTAGCTCGTCTCCTCGATCGTGTCCGTCCCCTGGGTGACGACGATTCCGGTGGCGCCCGCCTGGATCTCGCGCTCGATCAGGTCGGCCAGCTCGGCCAGCACCGCGAAACCGATGTCCGGGCTGGGCAGCCGGCGGAAGTCGAACGCGGTCAGCTCGACGTCCAGCAGGTCCAGCTCGGGGATGGCCCGCAGCAGGTCGGCGGCGTCCAGCTGGGGCACGACCGCACCCTCCGCGGCGCCCGGCGTCATCGCGATCGTGCCGCCGAGGGTGAGCAACGAGATCCTGTGTTTCACGAGGTCAGAGCGTACTGTTCCGGAATTGTCAGACCCCTGTGGTTGGCTGCGGGTATGAGGAAAATTCTTCTCACACTGGCAACAGTGCTCGGTCTGGTGGCGGCCCCGCTGGGTGCTGCCGCGAGCCCGCTTGGGGGTTGGGAAGGCACGTGGGCGGCGTCGCCGCAACGGCCTGCCGAGGGGTTCATCCCGAACTGGTCGATCACCGGGTTCTCCGATCAGACGGTGCGTCAAGTGGTCCGGGTGTCGCAGGGTGGTGCGGCGCTTCGCGTCCGGCTGACCAACGTCTACGGCACGGCCCCGTTGGCGGTCACCGGTGCCACCGTCGGGCGCTCCGGTTCGGGTGCGTCGGTGAATGGCTTGCGGCCGTTGACTTTCGGTCATGCACGCTCGGTGATCATCCCTGTTGGTCGGGAGGCCTCTTCGGACGCTGTCTTGTTACCCGTGCGGCCGTTGGAAAGCGTGACGGTAACGCTGTACTTCGCCGGGCAGACGGGATCGGTGACCAACCACGCCGACTCCGAGGCGACCTCGTACCGGGCCGCGGGGGATCACCGTTCGGACGCTTCGGGTTCGGCGTTCGGTGAGACCACGACGTCCTGGTACGCGCTGTCCGGTGTGGACGTGCTCGATCCTTCGCCGCGGCGGGATGTCGTGGTGGCGTTCGGGGATTCCATCACCGATGGCGCGTTCTCGGGTGTCGATCTCAACGCCCGCTATCCCGATGAGCTGGCGGAGCTCGCCCGCGGCCGGTTCGCCGTGCTGAACGCGGGCATCGGCGGCAACCGGGTCCTCAACGACTCGGCGTGCCTCGGTGACCGCGCCACCACACGGTTCCGCGCGGACGTGCTGAGCCAGCCCCACTTGCGGACCGTCATCGTCATGGAGGGCATCAACGACATCGGGTTCCCTGAGTTCGGCTCGTCGTTCCCTTGCGCCTTGCCGAATCCCGTCGTCACCACCGCCCAGCTGATCGCCGGGCACCGTGAGCTGATCCGCCAGGCGCACGCCGCCGGCGCCCGCATCATCGGCGGAACGCTCACGCCCTTCAAGGGTTCCTTCTACTACACCGACGCGGGCGAGAAGACCCGCACCGAGCTCAACACCTGGATCCGCACCTCCGGCGAGTACGACGCCGTCGCCGACTTCGACGCCGCCCTCGCCTCCCCCACCGACCCCACCACCCTCAACCCCACCTACGACAGCGGCGACCACCTCCACCCCTCCGCCCCCGGCTACCACCAAATGGCCAAAACCATCAACCCCCACACCCTCTAAC
>CBIMJO010000445.1:0-7443 GCA_966244135.1 uncultured Actinocrispum sp.
CGCCGATCACGTAGGTGTGGTGGTCGAGCACGATCCGCCAGAAGTTCGTGGCGATGTCCCGGTACCGCGTGGTCCCGGTGGCGTGGTACTCCCGGATCGCGCCGATGATCTTCGGGATCTGGGTGTTGGCGTGGAACCCGGCCAGCCGGTCCTGGCCCGCGGCCAACGGGTCCAGGATCTGCGCGTGGTCGAACCGTTGCGCCGTGGTCAGATGGTTCGCGTTGCCGCTGACGAGGTACAGGTTGGTCAGCACCTCCGGCATGCCGCCGAACTCGGTCCGCAGCACCTGTTGCATCTGGCTGGTGGACAACGGGTCGGTGCGCGTCTTGACCCACGCGGCCTTGCGGGTCAGCACATCCAGGGCCTGCTGGTTGCCCGCGAGCAGGTACTGGTCGAGCAGCCCGGCCATGATCTTGTGCAGGGTGTAGTACGGCGCCCACACCGATTGCCCGCTTTCCAGCCGGTCGAAGAAGTTCTCCGGGTAGGCGGACAGATAGCCCGTGTGGAAGCCGCGTCCCGGCGAGGCGGCCTGGCAGGCGGCAAGCGCGTTGACCAGGTAGTCGCCTTTGGTCTTGTAGGTCGTGTCGCCGGTGTTCGCGTATGCCTGGGCAAGGCCGGACAACAGGTGCCCGGTGGAGTGCCCGCGCAGCTCCGTGGTCGGGCTTTCCCAGCCGCCGCAAGGCTGCGCCGAGCTGGGCAGCCCGGCGTTCACGCGGAACATGTGCAGCAGCCGGTCGGGGTCGACGAACCGGAAGTACGCCAGCTGACGATTCATGTTGTCCAGGAACGGGCCTGGCTGCAGCCGGACCGCGCTCAACGGGAACGGGTAGGCCGAGACACCCGTTTCGGCCAGTGTGGACGCGTGGGCCTCGGTGCCCAGTGCGGTGGCCGCCGTGAGGACACCGGCGGCCTTGAGCAGGGTTCGGCGGTTCAGGGTCGAGTCGCGCATCGTCGCGCCTTTCCATGAGTACCAGGGCTTGGTGTGCGTCACGCACCGGCGGTGGCGCACACCAAGGCTTTTCAGCCGGCGAGCGCGATCGTCACCGTGTTCGAGCTGGCGGTGACGGTGTGCGTGCCGGAGTTGTAGGTGCCTCCACTGACCGAGGACACGCCCACGCTGAGGAAGATCGGCAGCTGGATGTTGACCGCACCGCCGGGCAAACTCCCCGACAGCGCCACTGTCACCACCCGTGCCCCGCTGGATCCGCTGACCGACAGCGAGACGCCGTAGGTCGACCGGCTGCCCGAGGACACGTCATAGGTGTTGGTCAGGTTTCCCACGGACATCGTCTGGCCCGGGGCGATCCAGCTGTTCGGCACGCCGCGTCCAATGTAGAGCGGCCGCGTGAACGTGTACGGTCCCGATCCGATCGACGCCAAACCCTCTGCCACCAACGACTCCAGCAAGCCCTGCTGCTGGCCAGCGAGCGGCCACGCGTACGGGCACGCGCCGAACTGTGGCCCAGCGTGGCTGCCGATCCACGGGTTGGCCGAGCTGGGCCCGCTGCCGTTGGCCTCCCACCAGGCATTCGGGCCGCCGGTGGTGGTCTTGATCTGCCAGGCATAGCTCGTGATCGGCAAGTCGCGGTAGTTGTTGGAGAACAACCCATCCGACGAGTACGAGGTGTTGTACGCGGTGGAGTACCCGTTGAACGCGCCGAAGGTCGGGAACGGGTAGCCGTTGCCCGACAACCGGTTGAAGCCCCACTGGTACATCCGGTCGATCTGGCCTGGGTCGCCCATGATCCCGGTCAGCGTCCCGCCGGCCAGCATGGTGGACCACTGGTTCTGGCCGACCCAGCCTGGTGACGCCCAGTTGGCGTCGTTGAAGGTGTTGCACCGGTTGGCGCTGTTGGGTTTGTCGACCTCACACGGCAGGTAGTTGAAACCGTTGGCGGACTGGTTGCGGCCCACCACGGTGTTCAACGAGGTGAGCAACCGGGTGTAGGCGCCATCGGCCCACTGGGCTTCGGCGGTCTGGCCGATCTTGGTGGCGATGTACTTGTAGGACGCCAGCATCTGCAACGCGGAGAAGTTGCTGAACAGCCAGCGGCCGGTGGAGTCGTTGTCGAAGTTGACGCGCAGCGTGCCGTCGGAGTCGAGCTGGGCCGGGTACTTCACACGGGCGATCGTGTACAGGCTCGGTCCCCACTGGGTCTGGTTGTCGTGGAAGTACTGGCTCACGAACGCCGTGTCGCTGGTCTTCGCCAGGTACGTCGCCCAGGCGCCCATGGTCTTCCACACGCCGTCCCAGTACCAGTTGGCGCCGACCTCGTCCCAGTTGTCCTGTTCGGCGATGCGGGCTGTCAGCAGCAGGTTCTGCGCGTCGTGGAAGTCGCCGGTCTCGAACTTGGCGGTCAGCTCGCCGGGCACGTCGTGGTTGAGGATCCAGTTGTAGTTGTTGGCCCCGGAGAACTGCGCCTTGCCGACCTGCATGATCAGGTTGTAGACCGTGCCGGCCTTGTAGGCGTTAGCCATCGCGGTGCCCGGGTTGGCGAGGTTGCCGGTGTTCGGCAGGGTCATATTGGGCAGGCTGAAGGTGTTCGTCTCGGCCAGCCTAGAGGTCCAGTACGACGCCATCTGGTTGTACGCGGTGTCATAGTTCGGTGCGTTGGCCGACAGCGTGGACCCGGTCGGCAGGGCGGCGCCGCTGCCGAAGTTGTCCACTGCGACCACGAAGTCGTGGTTGTTCGTCTGCCCGGGCACCACACTGTCCAAAGAGGAACTAGTCAGCCGGACGAGGTTCGGGCCCGAGCCGCCCGGCGGGACGGTCACCGTGGACGAGCCGTTGTTGGTGATCGAGACCCGGGTGTAGACCAGCATGAACGGGTTGCCGTTGATGGTGACCCTGTCAGCGAAGTTCTTGATCGCGATCCCAACGCTGCCCGAGGTCCGGGTGGTCTTCATCGCGGGCAGGTAGCCGTTGTCCTCGGTCCACTGCACCGACTGGGCACCTGGAGCGCCGCCGAAGTTGTACGCGCTGAACGTGTACATGGCGCCGCACAAGCCGTTGTACGTGCTGTTCACGCCTCGGGCGAAGAACGATCCGGACAGGTAGCTGAAGACGGGCCAGTAGTTGCCGTCCCAGCCGGTCGCGGTCGTGTTCTGCCAGCCCTGGCCGTTCGGGTCGTTCGGGGTCTGGAAGTTGGTGCCGTACGACCGTGGCAGGCCGGAGTTCTTGCAGGCGTTCGGGTTCAGGTTGGGCATGCCCTGGTACCCGGCGGGCGGTGGCGCACTGCCGAAGCCGGGCAGGCGCCAGGATCGACTGGCCGCACTGTTACAGGGCAACTGCACCAACGCGGTGTTGCTCGCCGAGCCATCACCCGAGGGCGCGATACACTTGCCCGAGTTCACCGACACGAGGGTGAAGGTGTTGCCGGACACCGGAGTGAAAGTGAAGGACTGGTTGGTGCCCGAGTTGCACGACCACTGCGCCAACTGCAGTCCGCTCGTGCCTGCGCCGTTCGGAACGTCGGCACAGTTGCTGTTGGCCTGGTTGACGATGGTGCTGACGAACGCCGTCGCCGCGTTTGCCGGGGCCACGATCGTGAGCATGGCCAGGCCCGCCGCCGCGGCGAGGGCCAGCCGTCTGGAGTGCCTCATGGAATCCTCCGGGTCAGAACAGGAAGCTGCCATACGGGCCGGTGCGGATCGCGTTCTTCTGGCTGTCGTTGAAATGCGTGTTCGGGTAGCTGTAGAAGGACACGGATATCGGTGTGCCGTCGGTGGACGAGGAGCCGGGCAGGCCGAACGCGTGGCAGAGCTCGTGCACCATGCCGCCGTACCAGCGGTTCATCGGGCCGTTCAGGCCCGCCGCGCCGTCGGCGTCGTGCTGGCAGAGGATCACCCGACCACCGCCGTCAGCCACCATCGAGTCCTCGCGATGTTAGCGTTAACACTCCTATGTGGGTCTCTGGGATGTTCAAGAGAGGCAACAGGGTCAGGTAAGGGTGATGTAGTCCAGCTCGGCGTATCCGTTGGCACCGCTGAAGAACGGCGCACCCTTGGCCAGGCGGATCACGTTGTAACCGGCCCGGAGGTCGACCGAGGCCGAGACCGTGCCGAACCGTCCCCACCCAGCCGTGGGCGGGTAGCTGACCGTCGACCACGCTCCCCCGTTGTACGCCAGGCCCTGCGTCGACGTGGTTCCGGTTCCGTTGGCGTAGCCGATGGTCATCGTGTACGCGCGGGCGGTGGGGACGTTCACGACGAAGTCGACGTAGCTGTCGTTGCGCGGGTCACCGGCGTTGTCGATCCGGCCGACATAGCCGCCGTTGGACGCGCTCGTGCTGGTCAGCCGTTGCGCCCGGAACACCGAGGCGTTCTCGGCCTCATACCGTTGCTGGTACGCGGGCACTCCGCTGGTGGGCTGGACCACGAGGTGATAGGCGGCGGAAGCCGACATGTTCGGCACCGCAACCGTGATCTGTCCATTCACGACGGTGTAGGTCGACGTGGAGATCGCCGTCGGCGCGGCGACCGCCGTGAACCGGCCGGACGCGGGCGTCGACTCCACCGTGACCCGGACGCTGCCGCCCAGTTCGCCGAGACCCGTCACCCGCACGGAGTTGGCGCCGGACTCGTCGCCGAACACCACGTCCACCCGGCGGCGGCTGGGATCGTAGGCGGCGAACCCGTCGATCCCGCTCTGCCCGGGCGGACTCGTGGCCACCATCGAGCCGGCCATGTCGCCGTACCACTTGTACAGCCACCAAGTCCCGGTCGGCTGATCGTTGTTCACCACCAAGCCGTTGACCGTCCCGTACTCGTACCAGAACGCCCGGTCCGCGGCCCACACCCCGGCGCGTTCGAACTTGGCGATGTAGTTCGCGACCCGGCCGGGCACGTCGACCTCGTCGGTCCACGCGTACTCGTTGATGAAGATCGGCCGCGGGCCGATGCCGAGCGAGGCCTCCAGCGAGCGGAACGCCGAGACGTGGGCCGCCACGGATGCGCTGCTGTGGTCCAGCTCGTGCCAGACCACGATGTCCGGCAGGACGCCATTGGCTTGAGCGTTGCTGAGGAACGTCCGCATCCGGTCGGTGTTCCACGACGCGTAACCCGGACCCGCGACCGGGGTGATGGTGTCGTGGGTGCGGATCCGTTGAACCGTCCGCACCCACCCGGCGTTGAAGTCGCCCGCGGCAGCGGTGTTCCAGGTCCAGTCGGGCTCGTTCCAGATCTCCCAGGCAGCGACGTTGCTGACGCCGGTGGCGTTGCGACGATCGGCGACCATGGTGTCCACTTTGGTCAGCCAGTCGTCCCAGCCCGCCCATTTGTACGGGAAGTCCGGGTAGATGTCCGGCATCCGGATCACCTGGGCGGCACCGGCCCGGTCGGCCTGCGGGGCGATCTTCAGCGCGTCGCCGCCGGGCGGCTGGCCGTTGGGCTTCTGTCCCACCCGCGGCGGCGGCTGGGTGAGCGTGTTCAGTTTGAGGGGCAACAGCATCGAGTCGGCGGGCCGGTTGTTCTCGGCCAGCGCGTACAACCCGCCGGACCCGGCGTGTGTGACCGGGCGGAACCGTGAAGCGACGTCGACCACAAGGGTGTGGCCGGCGGCCTCGGCGGGTGGGGCCAGCAGGGTGGTGAGAATGGTGACGGCGATCCCGAGACTTCGCAGGGACATCGGGTACCTCAATGGGGTGCAGGGGTGGCAGGGTTCAGCCTGTGGTGACCGGGATCCAGACCCGCATCGGGCCGGGATCCCGGTTGCCCCACAGGAAGTAGGGCACAGCGAGGATCTGCAGTGGCTTGCCGCGGCTCTGGGCCGGGGCCAGCGGCGGGTACAACAGGTTCGACCGGGACGGCTCGGCGGTGCCGGACACCCTGAGCGTCACCGGGACATCCGGCAGCCGGCCCTCGGTCACCGGGACGGCCGGGTCGATCCGGACGTCCTCCAGCGTGACGTCCGAGGGCAGGTCGGTCTGCTCGACGCAGTAGACGAGCGGGCCGCGGGCGAGGGCGACACAGCCGCGGACGGCGTCGATCCGCGAATGCGGCTGGACCGCGCGGGGCCGCATGGGAAGGTCGAGCGTGAGGGTCACGCCCGCGGACCAATCCCGGCGAACTCGCAGGTAGCCGTCGGTGCCCGCGATCGGCTCGCCATCGAGCCGGACCTCCCCCGCTGGGCACCACTCGGGGATCCGCAACGACAGCGTCAGCGGCGCGGGGGCCGTCACGGTCAGCTCGACGCGGCCGTCCCACGGGTAGTCCGTGCGAATGGCGATCCGGACCGGCACACCGTCCACAGTGGTCTCGATGTCACCCGCCGTGTACAGGTGGACCTGCACCTCGTGCCGGCTCGTGGTCACCGCGTAGCCGGACAACGAGGCCACGAGCCGGGCGAGGTTGGGTGGGCAACAGGCACAGGAGTACCACGGCAGCCGTGTGGAGGGTGCGTCCTCGTGCGAACCGTCATGGTCGGTGCGCAGGTGCAAGGGGTTGGAGTAGAAGAAATGTGTGCCGTCGAGGGCGGTCGATCCGGCGATCACGTTGTACAGCGCGCGTTCCATCTCGTCGGCGTGCCACGACCCGCCGGTCGCCAGCAGCAGCCGCCAGTTCCACTGGAAGCTCGCGATCGCCGCGCAGGTCTCGCCGTAGGCCCGGTCCGCGGGCAGTTCGTACGGGTCGCCGAACGCCTCGTCACGGTGCCGCGAGCCCTGGGCGCCGGTGATGTAGGTCTTCGTGCCGAACGCGTCGTCCCACAACAGGTCGGCCGCGTCCAACAGCTGCTCGTCATGCGTCTCGACGGCGACATCTACCATGCCCGCGAGCAGATACAGCTGGCGGACGACGTGCCCGGCGACCCGTTCCGCCCGCCGCACCGGGACGTGGTCCTGCAGGTACGCCGGACCGAACCGCTCGCCGTTGAGCAACCCGTGCCCGCGCAGGTCGAGGAACCGTTTGGCCGCGGCCAGATACGGCTCGTGCCCGGTCACCCGGTACAGCTCGACCAGCGCGGTTTCGATGATCGGATGCCCGTCGAGGTCGTCGACCGTGCTGAACCGCTCGACGATCAGGTCCGCGAACCGCCGGGCCACGGTGACCAGCTCGGCGCCCACCCCGGCCCGATGTGCCGCGACGGCGGCCTGGATGAGGTGGCCCGCGCAGTACAGTTCGTGGCTCCAGTGCAGCTCCTGCCAGCGTTTGTCCGGCTTCACGACGGTGATGTGCGAGTTGAGGTAGCCGTCCTCGCCCTGCGCCTTGGCCAACAGCGCCGCGGTCGTGTCGATGAACGCCCGCAGTTCGGGCCCTTCTGGGTGGCGGCCCAGCTCCCAGGCCGCGGCCTCCAGGGTCTTGTAGACGTCCGAGTCGGCGAACCACATGTTCTGGTAGTCGCCGTCGGCCTCGCCGGTCACCCGGCGCAGGTTGTCGATGTTGCCCGCCTGCTCGAGCCGGCTCACGCAGTGCGGCAGGGTCCGCGCGGCGTTGCGCCGCTGCCAG
>CBIMJO010000446.1:0-7436 GCA_966244135.1 uncultured Actinocrispum sp.
GTGCCGTCGAGCGTCGGCGCGCCCTTGCGGTCGAACATCGACGCCACGACCTGCAGGCCCACCGTGCGCGGCGAGGGCTGAACCGAGAGGTACTGCGTCGGCGCCGCGGCGACCCCCGGGGCCTCGTTGGACGGGCGCAGCGGCGGCGCCGCCGACTGCGTCGCGCTGCCGCCGAGCGCGAAGACGTCGAGCCGCGACGCCGTCCCGCCGTACGAGGAGGTCGGCGTGCCGCCCGTCGTGATCGCGAGCCTGGGATATCCGGGCCTGTTCGGCGCCTCGGCGTTGGTAACGCTGGTCGCCGGATTCTTCATCGCCAGAGTCCGGAGTGTGAATTAGCGGGGTTGGGAGCCGCGGATCGGCACCGGTCGGGGGAGGGGGGAGTGCTTTTCGCGGCACCGACCCGCGGGGTCTTTGGGAGGCGGCCCGTTCGCCTCGCTCGGGGGGACGGACGAACGGGCCGCCGGCTTATCGGGCGCCGGCCACCACACGGCGTGGGGCGGCACCGGCCCGGCGGACCTGCCTGCCACCGGCCGGGGCGAGGCCTCCGGCGACCAGGTGCTCATAGGCGGCGCGCCAGACGGAGCAGGGCGCCTTCTGCTGGCGCCACCGGGTGGAACAGGTGGGGCAGTTGCCGCGCTCATCCGGCTCGTGCGCGGAGAGCATCGCCCGCCAGCCCTCGGTCAGCCGGGGCAGCTCGGAGCGCGCGACGGAGAGCAGCGAGGGTGCGTCGGCACGGTTGGCCAGTTCGGACAGCATGTCCAGGCGTTCCCACACCGCGTTGCGCAGGACCTGGCCGAGTATCTCGTCCACGATCAGCTCACCGTCACCTTTCCGCCTGCTCGGCGGCTTCTCGTAGGGCGTCCCGCAGCTGGCCGAGCTGGCCGGATGACAGGACAGCGGTCTCACCGGGGGGTCCGACGAGCACCACCTTGTTCTGGTCCACAAGCACTGTCAGGCACCGATCGCGGTTGATGACATCGCCACAGCTGACGTGCCATACCCGGCGGCCGGCGAAGGAGCCGTGCAGGTCTCTGAGGCCAGGCCGGTCCTCCTGCTCACCCTGCACGTCCAGCGAGGCTGCCGGGTGAGTGACTGTCGAGCCGAGTAGGTCCACGATGCGAAGTTTCCCTCCGTGCTCGAATGCTTACCAGAAACTAGATTGGTACCCAGCAAACGCGAACGGGGTGACACTGCGCTGATCGGACGGGCATTGACGATAAGCGGTCGCCGGACTTCGGCCCGGCCGATCAGCCTGACCGATCAGTACTTCTCCCCCCTGCCGCAATGTGTTTACGCTGCGATTGACGCCCAACGGACTGCAAGGGGGCGCGAGTGAACTCCACCGGGTCACAAGGTGCTGTGGTGACAGCCGACGTCTGGGAGAACCCGGACATGCGGGCAGCACTGGCCGCCAGGGAGATCAGTCAGGTCTACCGGCTGCTGCGGAAGCACGGCATCTCGCAGCGGCAGATCGCGGCCCAGACCGGCCAGTCGCAGTCCGAGGTATCGGAGATCCTCAAAGGTCGCCAGGTCATGGCCTATGACGTGCTCGCGAGGATCGCCCAGGGCCTGGGCGTCCCACGTGGGTACATGGGCCTCGCATATGACGAGGAGACACGGGTCCGTGTCGTCGCCACAGTCGACGAGGGGACCCCTGAGGAGGCAGAGTCGGTGAAACGTCGGAAGGTCCTCGCGCACGCCGCGGCCGTCACCATGGGCGCGAACGTGTTCGGCGCGGACTCCGGGCCGTGGGTCTCCAACCCGATCTCGACGCCCGCCCCGGGCCGGATCGGCATGACGGACGTGCGCCAGGTGGAAGCCGCCACCCGGGCGCTGAGGTCGTTGGACTACCAGTACGGCGGCGGTTCGTGCCGCGACGCGGTGATCGCCCAGCTGTCCTGGGGCCAGCAGATGCTGGGCGCCTCGGCCACGGACGTGGTCAAGCAACGCCTGCACGTCGCCCTGGCGGACCTGCACAACCTGGCCGGCTGGACCTCGTTCGACATCGGCCTGCTGGATTCCGCGCGCAACCACTTCGGCAAGGGCCTGGAACTGGCCAAGGAGGGCCGCAGCGAGCCGCTGGTGGCCAACATCCTGTACCGGATGGGCCGCGTCTACTTGCACAACGACGCCCCCAACGACGCGCTCAAGATCTTCTCGCTCGGCCAGATCGCCGCCCAGAACTCCGGCTCCGAGCTGGCGGTGGCGGTGCTGTGCGCGAACGAGGCGTGGGCCTACGCGATGATGGGCCAGCGTGAGCAGACGATGAAGCTGCTCGGCCGGACCCGCGACGAGTTCGCCCGGGCCGACCTGGACGGCGCCGAGACCTGGGTCAGGTTCTTCAACGAGACCGACGTCTACGCGATGATGGGCACCGTCCACACGGTGCTGGCGCAGACCGTCGACCCCAAGCACACCCGCTACGCGATCCCCGCGCTGCAACGTGCGATCGACTCGTTCGGCGACGACATGGCCCGCAGCAAGACCTTCAACCTGGGCGCGCTGGCCACCAACCACCTGCTCGACGGCGACGTCGAGCACGGCGCCAAGGTCGGCCGCCAGGCGGTCGAGATGGCCGAGCAGCTCACCTCGGGGCGGACCAAGGACCGGATGCGGCCGCTCAAACAGGAGGCCGACAAACGCCGGAACAACGCCCAGGCCCGTGAGCTGTCCGACGTGCTCAACAAGTACTTCGACACGGACGCCTGAGGCGAGCGCACTGTCCACGGCCGGCTCGATGGTTCCCGCTTCGGAGGGACGGTTCAGCCGGGACCGGCTCGCCCTCGTCCTGAGGGCCATCTGCGACCGGCTGGGCCTGGACGCCGAGGGCGCCCAGCTGCTGCGGTTCACCAACAACGCGGTGTACAAACTGGCCGGTGACCAGGCGGTCGTCCGGATCGTCGGGTCGGTCGCGCTGCAGCACCGGGTGGAGAAGGTCGTCCGGATCGCGGGCTGGCTCGCCGAGCACGACATCGCCGCGGTCCGCCTGCTGGTCGGCGAGCCGATCCGGGTGGACGAGCACGTGGCCACGGTGTGGGAGGTCGTCCCGTCCGGCGGCCGCCCGGCGCGCGGCCGCGACCTGGGGAACCTGCTGCGGCGCATCCACCAGCTGCCCGCCCCGCCCTTCCAACTGCCTATATGGGACCCGTTGGACGATGTCCGGCGCCGGGTGGACGACGCCGAGGCGATTGAGGACAGTGACAGAGAGTTCCTGCTGGACTGTTGCGACCGCCTCGAGGAGACGCTGGCCGGCCTGGAGTTTCCGCTGGCTTCATCGGTCGTTCACGGAGACGCTCACCTGGGGAACCTGATCCCCTCACCGGACGGCCCGGTGCTGTGTGACTTTGATTCCACTTCTGTCGGCCCGCCGGAGTGGGACCTGACCCCGGTGGCCGTCGGTGTGGGCAGGTTCGGCGAACCCGCGCGTACCTACCGTGAGATGGTCCGGGCGTACGGCTGGGACGTCACCCAATGGGGTGGTTACTCGGCCTTGCGTGAGGTCAGGGAGCTGAAGCTGATCACGAGTGTGCTGCCCAGCGTGCGCAGCAACCCCGATGTCAGGCCGGAATTGATGCGCCGGCTGGACG
The DNA here is from genome assembly GCA_966244135.1 of uncultured Actinocrispum sp. Taxonomy (GTDB): domain Bacteria; phylum Actinomycetota; class Actinomycetes; order Mycobacteriales; family Pseudonocardiaceae; genus Kibdelosporangium. The sequence goes on from CBIMJO010000446.1 coordinate 3,588, forward strand.
ATTTCCGTCGCGGCGACACCCGCGCCAGGTGGGCTCGATACACCTGAATGGCGGTAACGCCGACCCCTTCGGCAGCGAATCCTTTCTCGACAGATGGTGGCCGTTGCTCCGCACGGGTTATCGGCTACGCTGTGTGGCGAACCACTGTCGAAGTCGCGCACGAAGAGGTGATGGGTCACGGTGTTGGGGCTGCTGAGCAGGACAGTCGGTGATGGCAGGCGCGCCAAGCGCGCACTGCGGTCCGCCCAGGTGCTGGACGACGTTGTGGCCGCGCAGCTGGCGCTGGTCTCCCGATTGCCCGAGGACAGCCGCCGGCGGGCCGCTGACTATCTGGCCGAGCTGGTCATGCTGGCGCAGAGCTACCGGCACTTCGCGTCCGGCTGGATCAGCCGCAAGGAGCTGGAGCGCCGGGGCGCGGTGACGATGGACCGCCTGGCGGAACTTCGCCGCCCGCACGAGCGCCCGCAGTTCACCGAGCAGGACTGACCGCTCGACTCTTCGTGTTTTTGATCATCGAATGGCCGGACGTGACGGCCGCCACATAATCTCCACTTGCGACGAACGGCCGTCAGCTGACCGGTGCCCGCGTGAGCACTACAGCGAAGCCGAACGCGAGCCCCATGATCGACAGCTCGACCGCAGCCCAGCCGGCGAGCGCGGTCTTCTGGTGCTTCAGGATCCCCGGCAGCAACCGCCATCTGATGTTCGCGCCCAGGATCGCGAGCAGCGTGACGCAGCTGATTTTCAGGACGACGAGAATCCCGTAGTCGGTGTGCAAAAGGTCCTGCCACAGCTGGCTGCCCGGCTTCAGCAGCAGTTCGGCGAACCCGTTGAACAGTCCAGTCGCGACAGACACGACCAGACAGAGCGCGGCGAGTTTGGAGAACCGCGGCAGCGCGTGCGCGAGCAACGTGCGGTTGGCGGCGAGCAGGACCGCGACCGCGGCGAGCCCACCGGTCCACGCGACGGCCGCCATCACGTGCAGCTCCATCGAGACCATCGTGATGTCGTGCCAGTTCCAGTTGGTCGCGTGCCCGGTCACCGGCAGCGGCAGCAACGTGAACAGCGCGGCGGCCGCGCGGAGTTCGGCGGGGACCGACTCGCCCTTGCGCACCGACCAGACCGCGAGCCCGGCGCAGATCATGGCAAGCACGAACACCGCGACGAGCGCCTTGCCTGCGCCCACATTCCTTATGTAGTCCCAGATCGCGCTCAGGGTGACCGATGTGGACAGTCGCAGTTCGGCGGTCTGCAGCACGAGCGCGACCAAAGCCGTTATGCCCCAGGTCAATGAGCTCGCGACGACGATCCTTCTGGTGCCCGCCAACACGTTCTCGGCAAGCTTCGGCCGGTCGAAGCCGATCAGCATGGGCAAAAGGGACAGTCCAACCGTGACGACCGCGGCGAGGTCGAGCAGCACGCGCACGACCGGAATGCCGAAACGGACCACCGCGTCCGGCTCGGCCAGACCGGGCAACGTCCTCGTGGCGGTCAGCGCGAGACCGATGAGAACACCGGCCAATGCCGCCGTCACGAGCACCGTCACCAGGCTGAGCCGGGTGGACGCGGTGGTCCGGGTGGCCATCAGGCGTCTTCTTCCTTGCCGCCCATCCGCATCGCGAACACGATGCCCACGCCGAGCAGCAGCACCGCGCCGACGATCCACACCCACGTCGGGATGCCGCCGCTGTCGTTCGACTGCGCGGGGGCGCTGCTGAACTTGGCCAGCTCGTCCGCCGGGGTGGGCGTGCCGTTGCCGGCCTTGCTCAACGTGAACTTCAGGCCCGCCGACACCGGATGCCCGTCGGCGGACAGGATCCGGTAGTTGATCTGGTACGTCCCGGCCGGCCCGAGCGGTCGCACGGGCGCGGTCACGACGTTGCCGCTGACCTGCGGCGGTCCCGACTCCCAGTGGTCACCCTGGGGGCCGAGCACGGCGAGGGTGTTGGCGCCCTCCCCGTCCTGCACCGGCTGGTCGAACGTCAGCTGGACGGTCTGCGGGCCCGCGTCGAGCGTCGCGGCGTCCTTCGGGTTCGAGTCCACCAGTGAGTTGTGTGCGAGCGCGGGGGTGGCCGACCCGGCGAACGCCAGGCCGGCCAGCACCGCGACTGCGGCTACGCGGCGGCGGATCATGCCTTTTGCTGCTTCCGCGAGCGCAGGGTGGCGCCCACACCGAGGCCGAGGCCGAGCGCACCGAGCACCAGGCCCGCGCCGCCAAGCCAGCGGGCCGTGTTGTCATTCGACGCGGCGGGCGCCGCCTCGTGGCTGTCAGCGGCGGGCTTCACGTCCGCGCTGGAGCCCATGTTGCCGTGGTCGTCCTCACCGGCGCCCGCGGCGACCAGCTTGACCGTCGGCGCCGGGTGCTCCGGCTCCTCGGCACCCGCCTGGGCAACCTGGTCCCACTTCACGTCGCCCTTGGCGCCGTCGTAGGTCTGGGTGGCCGGGATGACCAGCTGGTCGACGTCCGGCAGCGGGCCGACCGAGATGTCGAACTCCTGGAACTCACCCGGGGCGATCTTGTTGCCCGGCTGGGCGGTCCAGGTGATCGTGTCGATCCGCTCGGTCGCGGTGGTCTTGCCGACCTTCACCGGCGGGTCGACCTTGGCCTTGGTGACCGCGTTGGTCCAGCCGGCCACCGGCTTGGGCCGCGCGCCGGTGATCGGCGGGTTGGCCGGGAAGGTCAGGGTCAGCTTGATCGTGCTCTGCGCCGCGTCCTCGTTCGGCACCCGGAAGGTGATCTTGGAGTAGCCGCCCTTCTTGGCCGGTTCGGTGACGTTCGCCGTCACGTGCGCGCTCGCCATCCCGCCGGTGGCGACCACGATCGCCCCGGCCGTCACGGCCACCGCCAGCGCACGCTGAACGAGTCGATTTGTAGACATGTAGATATTGCTCCTGAGTCTGCAGGGGTATGGGGAGGTGATTTCGCGACTTCAGGAGGATTGCGGCGGCCCACGCCGGGCGTGTTGCCGCTTGAGCACGACCGCCAGCAGGTGGTCGATGTGCCTCGGCGATGCGGGCAGCGCATACACAGCCGCCGGGACCGCCGGGAACGTGGGGGGTTTGAGCAGGTCAGAGAGCAGGCGGACCGCGGTCTCGACCAGATGGACCGCGTGATCGGCCCGGGTGAGCAACAGGCCGGTCAGCAGCGTCGCCACCGTGTGCGTGGCCAGCATCGCCGTCGGGTCAATGGGCGGGGCGTGGTGGCCCATGTGCGTTGGAACGACGTAGTTGAGCACCAGGTGCATCGCTAACTGGGCCGTCCCCAGGGCTGTGAGCACCGCAAACGTGCTCCGCCGCTTGGCCGCGAACGCCGTCCCCGCCCACGCCACGATGACCGTCAGCAACACCGCTAAGGCGGTATCCGGCGTCCCCCCACCCGCCATCCCATGCGCCGCGACCGCCAACGCTCCCGACGCCACACCCAGCGTCCACCCACGCGGGACTCCCCGCGTACTGGATGGCCGCCGTCTCACACACCGCAGCCTAACGAAGCCGCCGGTTCACGGACTCCGCCCCAAGTCCGACGTTGTGCATATCGAAGCGCCTGCACGCCGCGACGAGGGTCCCCTCCCGGGGGATCCCCGATTTTTACGCTACGGGGTGGGGCGGACGGTGTGGTGGTTGTCCCGAGGGGTTGTCCACAGGGGTGGGTCAGATGCCGAGTTTGTGCATGAGGCGGTCTTCGAGGAGGTCCAGTTCCTGGGAGACGGCTCGGTGCGCCGTTTTGCGTCTGGGGGTGGGCATGCGTTCGGCGGCGCGGACGGCGGCGGCCAGCTGGGTGAGGGTGGTCTGGGTTTCGTCGATGAAGGTGGTGTCGGTGCCCTTGGTGCGCAGTTCGGTCAGGACTTC
>CBIMJO010000447.1:0-7435 GCA_966244135.1 uncultured Actinocrispum sp.
CACTGGTACAGGCGAGGATTGCAAGAAGCCGCAAAAACATCGCATGAGCTGGCTCGGAGTCCGCTGGTCGATCATGAGGGATCTGGTTGCGACCGCGAGCGTGGCTTCGACCCTCACCGGACCACATCTGGGTGTCGGAACGCGTCGGCCGACCGAGTATGAGCCTCGGATCTCAGCCGACGTGATGCGCAGATCGCCGCCACCGACGATTTGCGCATCACGGTTGTACTGATCGTTACTGCCGGGTGTTGGCAGGAACCGGGCGTATGGCGAGCGACTGGAACAGGGGGCGGGATCCACCCGTCTTGAACGGCGATCCGAGGGCCTCATTCAGCCTGCCGCCGGATCCGATCGCGAACGCGTGCACCAGGCTCTTGTCCTGAACGTTGGCGAAGACGTCCCGGCCGTCCGGTGTGATCGCGACCGACGAGGTGCCGAAAGAGGGGACGGGCGAGTCGGCGGTCGGCGTGAGCGAGCCGTCCGCGCGGATCGTGAAGCCGTACAGACCGCCGAGGGGCGCGTCGGTGTCGAAGTTGGCGCACACGTACAGGTGCTGCCCGTCGGGCGTGACCTTGAGACCGACCGCGTCCGGCACGAAGGGCCGCAACCCGGGTACCGGCGTCACCGAGCCATCCCTGCCGACCCGGAACCCCCACACGCTCTGAGCGACGTTCGAGGTCGCGTACAACAGGCCGCCGTCCGGGCTCATCGTGATCCCGTAGCTGGCCGGTCCGACCTTCGCCACGTCCTGCCCGGGTTCTTCGATCGAGCCGTCCGGCAGCACGGCGAATCTGGTGATGACCCGCTGCGGGCTTTCTTCTGTCTCCTCCGCGTCGGCGTACGACAGGTAGAGGAAGCGCCCGTCCGGGGACAGCACCGTCTGCTTCGGATGGTCCGAGTTGGTTTCGAATGCCCTGCGGGGGCCGGGCGTCCCGTCAAGGCCGATGTGGTACGCCGAAATGGTCCCGTTGCCTGTCCCATCGCCGGTCTCAGTGACGTACAGGGTGCGGCCGTCGGGCGAGAGCGTTGCCCCCCACGGCTCCTTGCCGGTGTCGAGGATGAGCGGGTTCGGCTGGAGCGCGCCCCGCGCTGCCACTCGGAACACCGCCAGCGTGCTCGAGTCGCTGTTGACGACGTATGCGGTGGCGCCGTTTGGGGCGACGGCGATGCCTCGTGGGGTGCAGCCGCGGCCTGTGTGCTCCGGGGTGCAGCCGCCGGTGGACACGGGCGGGCCCAGGAGCGTCAGTTCGCCCCTCGGGCCGATCGCCATGGAGGAGACGTCACCGGAGCGCGCGTTGGTGACGTAGAGCACGCCACCGGAGGATGGCAACACCGGGTCCGCGGCGGCCTGGGTCGGGGCGAGCGCCGGGACGCAGAGCAATGCGGCGGCCAGGACGGCAGGAGCCGCTCTCATGAATACGGATGACACGAGTCTCTCCTTGTGCCTGATTGATGACACCCTCATAGGCGTTCCGACCCCGTGCCGTACCCGGTCCCATGGGTGCACCGGAGTTCGTGGACACCGCCCCGATCAGCGCGCCGAACAAAGCGAAACTCGCCCACCTGAACGCAGAACGACTCCTCCTCGGGCACCACACGAGCTGACCCGCACCCCTGCCGCCGCCGTCGACATGTCCACCATGCTGCTGGGTAAACAGACTGATATACCCACAGCCGCTTTCCGCCTACACGACGGGCCTCTGAAGCCTCGACGGCCGGCCCCATCGCGATTCTCCGGTTCAGCACGCCGCCGGCACGAAATCGCCGTTACGGATCAGCGTTCTACAGACGCCCAACGCAACGCCTCTCACCGATCTACATATGGATCAGCCCACTGACCAGCGCGAAGACTTCAAAAACAGCTTCTGAGCGACGCTCGCCATCCCGCTCACCACCGGCCCCGACCAGGGGCGGAGCAAGATCACGGCCCCTTTCTCCCGTATTCCCCAAGAAGACTGTTTCGGAAAGCCCGAACACGACCATGATCACCGCACCGATGATGGTGAGCTGCCGCAGGGCGGCGGTGTCGCGGATGTGGCGGGTCCCGGCAGCCGCCTCGGCCAACCAGTGCTGCTCGGACCGTGTCGAGGGCTCTTCGCGCACGCGCAGGGCCAGCACCGTGGCAACGGCGACCAACGACGCGGTGGCCGCCTACCGCGCGCTGCTGGCCGACGGCGTGCCCGACTCGCGCATCGCGTTCGTCGGCGAGTCCGCAGGCGGCGGCCTGGTCGCCGCGACCCTCGTCGCGTTGAAGGACACCAGCCTGCCGCAGCCCTCCTCGGCCTCGGTCTTCTCGCCCTGGGCCGATCTGACCGTGTCCGGTGCCAGCGCGACCACGAAGGCCGACCTCGACCCCGCGCTCACCCCCGAAGCCCTGCGGCGGCGAGCCCTGGACTACCTCGGGCAGACCGACCCCGCCACCCCGCTGGCCAGCCCCGTCTTCGCCGACCTCACCGGCCTGGCGCCGCTGCTCATCCAGGTCGGCTCGCACGAGATCCTGCTGGATGACGCTGTGCGCCTGGCCGCCCGCGCCGGCCAGCACGACGTGCCCGTCGAGCTGCAGATCTGGCCGGAAGTGCCGCACGTGTTCCAGGGCTTCGCCGCGCTGCTCGAGGACGCGGACCGCGCCCTGCTGGCCGCCGCGGCGTTCATCAAGCGCAACTGGGCCCGCTGACGGCCGTGTCACGGGCTCGGCGACCGGCCGACGCCGGCGCGTCGACACCCCGGTCGCCGCACGCACCGTGGACGACCGCTGACACGACCACCGCCTGCTCCGGCGTGCACCATAGTTCCTCGCCGACAAGGGGCTGACGCACCGCGCCGGCCGCCTAGGTATGATCATGAAGTATCGGCTAACCATTTCGGCACCGCGGTGCGTGGCTGGCGCGAGCGCCTGCCACCGCTGGAAGGCGGGCTGGGAACCGACGGCAACCGGCGGGTCAGGGGTCTGCGCCGCGAGGAACTGGCCCATCTGGCCGGCGTGTCGGTGGATCATGTGGTCCGGCTGGAACAAGGCCGCGCGCGCACTCCGTCGGCCCAGGTGGTCACTGCTCTGGCCAGAGCACTGAAACTGGACCCGTCCGAGCGCGACCACCTCTTCCGCTGCGCCCAGATGGTGCCGCCCTGCGACCTGGCCATACCCAGGCACGTACCCGCGCGGATCCGGCGGCTGGTACAGCGGCTCGCGGACACCCCGGTGGCGGTCTACTCCGCCGACTGGACAATCCTGGAGTGGAACCCGATGTGGACGGCCGTGATCGGCGACCCCGGCGTGTACGGGTGGACCGATGACAGCCTGGTCAGCGGCATGTTCGGGGTCGGCGACGGGCGACGGCCCGAAGCCATCGCGGCCTGGCCCGTGCATGCACGGGACGGCGACGAGGCCGAGGAGCGGGCCCTGGTGGCCGACCTGCGGGTGACGGCGGTCGCGTACCCCGCCGACGCCCGCCTGGCCGCGTTCATCGCGCGCACGATCCAGGCCAACGAGCGTTTCGCACGGCTGTGGTCCACCGGCACCGCCGGCGCTTTGGCCGACGACCACAAGATCGTCGAGCACCCGCTGGTCGGCACCCTGGAACTGGACCTCGAAGTGCTGATGGTCCCCGACGCCGATCTCAGGATCGTCACGTACAACGCCGCGGACGACCGCCTCGACGCACGGAAGCTTTCCGAACTGCGGGCGGCCACCCACTCGCCGTGACCGAGCGCGGCTCAGGCCGGGACGGCGGTCTCACCCAGCCGCGGCGATCACACGCTAGCCCATGCCGCCGCGCTCGAACACCTGGTGTGCCGCGGCGGCGACCTCGGCGAGCCGATGCACACTGTCCACCACCGGACGCAGCACGCCGGAATCAGCGTGGGCGGCCAGATCTCGCGGCACGACGGAGTCGGGGTTGCCGCTGACGGTGCGGGGCTGCGGGAGCGGGCATGCCGATGACCCACTGCGACTGTCCTGGATGAGGCGCTCGGCCCGGTTCTTGAAGTCGTAGCGGCAACCGGGGTCGTGTTCCCCGTGTTTGGTCACCGCGTAGTGCGCCATGACCTGGGTGACGCCGCCGCCGGGTGTGCGACGTGGATGCGATCGTGTGCCCACGACTCCGATGGTGCAATCGCCACAGTGCAGTGGCTTGTACGCCTCGTACGGTGGTGGGACCGTGTCGATCGCGGCTCGCCGCGGATGGCACCGTCCACGAGTGTCTCGCGCAGCGGGAATCCCGACTCGCCGTTCCGGCACGCCAAGGTCCAGACCACCTCGGCGGGCACGGTTCTCCCATTGGAAAACGATCATCGTTAGCGTGGGGGATGCTCTGCGGACATCGCATATCCGCGCAGTTCAACCCAGTTTCGTCGGCGGTCCGCCTTCCGACCGCGCCGGCACCGTGACAGCACTGATTCGACGCATTGCCTCATGATCGACGAGACACCCAGCGGGCCAACCGTCTCGCGCACTTGAGGCATCGCTGCTCAATGGCACTGGCCATGCCTCATGATCGATGAGACAGGGCATCAGTCCTTCAGGTCCTCGGCAGTGAACGAGCGGCGCCCGGTGAGCTGGGCCAGGTGTGTTTCCAGGGTCTCGAGCTGCTCGGGTCCTATCCGGACCGCCCAGCGGTTGCGCACGTCGTCGAACAGTGCACTGCCGATGGTCATCAGCTCGCGGCCTCGGGGAGTGACCCGCACGCGCTTGCGGCGTGCGTCGCCGGGGTCGGGCTCGCGGTCGACGTAGCCGAACTCCTCCAGCGCGGCGATGGTTTGCGCGGCGGCCTGCTTGGTGACCGACAGCCGGCGACCGAGCTCGGAGGCGGTGTCCGCACCCGCGTCCACGGCGCGCAGGGCGAACTCGTGCGCGGGGCGGACGCCTGCGTGGCCGCGCTTGGCGAGCTCCACGTGCACCTCGTCGACCATCGTGTGGAACCCACCGAGCAGCAGAAGCGCGAGCTCGGCGCCGCTGGACTGCGCCATGATGCCGATCATACGAGGCCCACCGCTATGGACAAGTTACTTGTCTACCTCCTAAAGTTCGACAAGTTACTTGTCTATCGATGTGAAGGAACCTCATGAACCCCCTCGCCGCCACCATCCCCGGTGTCGACCACTACCGTGTCAGCTTCAACGGCACCGAGCTGCACTACGTGGCCGCTGGCACCGCAGGGTCTCCCGTACTTCTGGTGCACGGCTTCCCGGAGACCTGGTGGGTCTTCCACAAGCTGATCCCCCTGCTGAGCGAGTACCACCGGGTGTTCGCCGTCGACCTGCGCGGATTCGGCGACTCCGCCACCGCCACCCGACAGCACGACAGCGCGACCTCGGCCAAGGACCTCAGCGACCTGATCGCCTGGCTGGACGTCGGACCCGTTCACCTCACCGGCCAGGACATCGGCGGCCCCACGACCTTCCGCGTCGCCGCGACCCATCCCGACCTCGTCCGCAGCTACACCGGGATCGAGACCGGGCTCCCAGGATTCGGCGCCGAGAAGCTCGCCGACATCACCCACGGAGGCGCCTGGCACATCGGCGTCCTCGCCGCCCCGGGCATCCCGGAGATGCTCCTGACCGGACGAGAGCGCGCTTTCCTCACCGACTACGCGATCCCCTCCCTGACCGCGGACCCCGACGCGTTCACCGACGCCGACATCGACGAGCTCGTCCGCTCCTACGCACGACCCGACGCGTTCCTCGGCGCCGCCGGCCTGTACCGCTCCCTGCTCTCGGAGGGCGAAGAACTCCGCAAGCTAGCGGCCCGGAAGCTGGACATGCCCGTACTCGCCGTCGCGGGCCGCTCCCAAGACTTCACACCCGCGACGTTGCGGCAGGTCGCCACCACCGTGACCACGGTGCACATCGACAGGATCGGCCACTACGTGGCGATGGAGGCCCCCGACCAGCTCGCGGCCGCCCTCCGCTCCTTCTACACAGACATCGACGGAAAATGACGCCTCGATCCACCGCACGCCCGCGAACCCGTCGCCCAACGTCCTCTTCTAATGAGTTCCGAACGATCCGATCCTGGCCATGGATGCCTGGTCAAGACTCGGGACGGCGGAGCCCTCTCCACAGACGGGCGGCGTGTCCAGGATCGGGTCGTTCGGCAAGCTCGGTATCGCGCTGACTCCTGGTCCTCTTCCGGGACGCGAGATCCCTTTCGGCAGACGGGTCGCGGCGCGATGCCGGGGTGGCGGCCCGGCGCGCTATGCGCACACATGACGCCTTGTGGCTGAGTTATGCCGCCCTGCGCAACGTGTTCAACCGGCTCATCGGCTGCCTCTACCACTGCCTGCACACCAGCCAGGCCTACGACGAAACCAAGGCGTTCCCCACACAGACAGCAACACCCCAACCCGCTGCCGCTTGACAATTAGCAAGATCGGAGGTCTGCCGCGATGCGCGTGCTTGGAGACGGCCGCCGATGTGGGGCTGTGGGCTACCCACCTGTCTGGGCGGTCGACAGTTGCGACCGCAAGGTTGGTCATCGGGCCGGCGAGACGGAACGACCGGGCGACCGTCGATGATCACGAGGCAGAACTGTCCGTGCGACGAGGGTCTCGCCGGAGTGGGCACGGACGAGGCGGACGGCGCGACCAACAGCGAAACGCCTGGTACTCACACCTGATAGGTGTCTTCGAGTACCAGCCGCTCGGCTGTTGATGTTGCCCATGTTCTGCGTGCCCCCGGCAGGATTCGAACCTGCGCATCAACGACCATGGCTTTGAGCTGCGCGTAGTAGGGAGTTCGTGTGGTGCAGGTTCGAGATAGGTGATTCGAACCGGCGCCAATCCGTGGAACAGGTGCGGAGTACGTCGAAGCTGGTGGGTATGGGCGGAGGCCGCATTCCGATGGGCTTTCCATTCCTCGAGTCCCCGCGCGGCCGGCTGATCACCGGGCGCCGACGAACGTTGGCTGGGGAAAGCAACTTCGAGTTGCTTTCCCCAGCCGCTGGGTTCATGCGGTGAGCAGGGACAGTGCCTTGTCCACGGCTGGGTCGTGTCCGGTGGAGAGATCGGTGGCGGTCATGGGTGTCTGGTGGTCGACGGCGACGCCGATTCCGTCGATGATCTCCCGGTTCGGGGCGCGGCCGTGTGTCGTGATGAGCGAGAGCAGGCTGCCGTCGTCCAGTAGGAAGCTCTGTGGCATGCCGGAAGCGACGCCCGCGGTGCGGGTGCCGACCAGGGTGCCGAGCCGGAGGTCCTTGACCGCGGCGCTGAAGGCGTCGCAGGCCGAGGCGCACCGGCCGTCGGTCAGCTCCACGAGGGGCAGGTTGAGCAGCGTGACGGAGTCGTCGGTTCGGCTGGGCGTGCAGTGCTCGTTCGCGCCGCAACTCCAGGCCCAGACCTTGTCGTGCGCGAACGCTCCCAGCAGGGTCGCCACCGCCGCGCCGGAGCCACCGCCGTTGCCGCGCAGGTCGAGGATGATGCCGGCGACCTTGCGCTCCGCCAGC
>CBIMJO010000448.1:0-7417 GCA_966244135.1 uncultured Actinocrispum sp.
CCGCTGGACCGCACGCCGGGACTACTCCTGTGACACCTCAGTGAAAAGGGCACAGGGTCCAGTGTTCGGCCGGCTGATCCGCAACACCTACAAGGTCCTGATGACCAGGGGAATGCAGGGTGTCTGCCTGTACTCCACGGACGACGAGACAAACGAGTTCCTGCACCACTATGCCAGGACCAGGTAACACGCCCGGGTGAGTGTCACCGTCAATGTCGCCCGATCGTGGTACTGATTGCCTCACTGGCAAGGCCGGGTCGCGAGAGGTGGGGGTATGGCGCGGGTCGCGTATGTCTATGTGGGAAAGGCAGCCGGCGGGAACTGGGGGATCGGGGTCACCCAGGGGATCTGGGGCTGGGAGACGTCGGTCCTCGACCGCGCCGACAGCCGTGCGATCGCGGGTTCGCTCCGCGAGGGCGACCTGTTCTTCATGGCCCGTGGCGGCCCCACACCCCGTACACAGCCCGGCGGCTGGCGTGACGCTCGCCTCGCTGAGGTGTGGATCGCTGTCGTCACAAAGGAACTCTATGAGTCGGCGACCGTGGTGTGGCCAGACAAGCCGTATCCGCACCGGATCGGTCTTACCGGGCTGACCAGCTTGACGGACGTGACCGCCGAAGGTCTCGGCGACGCCAGTGCGTTGGAGCACCTGCGGATGTCCGCGAACAAACAGGGCGCGCCCATCCTGGGGAATCTCGACGTCCCGGACGAACAACCGGCCGCGGACGGTCTGGAATCCCCTCCCAACCGTCTGGCCACAGTGGTCGTCCGGGCCGAACAGGCGAAGATCAGGAGCCTCAAGTTCGGCACTTCCGCCGAACTGACCTGCGACATGTGCGGCCGCGCGTTCCCCAAGCGCCTCGTCCGCGCCGCCCACATCAAACGCCGGTCGCACCTCGATCCCGGGGAACACATGAACCTCGGCAACATCATGGCCGCCTGCGCGTTCGGCTGCGACGAGATGTTCGAGCACGGATACATCTACGTCGACTCCACCGGAGCCATCCGCACGGACAACCGGGTGACCCCAGGCTCAAGCCTCGAGGAGTTCTTCGCCGAGCGCCTCGCCGAACACGTCTGTGCCGCGTACTCCGATGCCAGCGCCACCTTCTTCGCCTACCACCGCGTGCATTTCGCGAGGATCGATCAGGTAACCATGCCCGAATATGTCGACATCAGCCGTAGTGACGACTAACGGCTCATGGCAGCGGTGAACATCTCCTGGTCGTCGGGGACGGGGTCGCCGTGGCGGTGGATGATCTTCCATTCGCCGTGTTCGCGGCGGTAGATGTGGGTGGCGCGGAGGGTGTAGGTGGTGGGGGTGCCGTGGAGGGTGACGGTGTTGTGTTCGAAGCCGATGGTGTAGGCCAGGTCGCCGGAGGCGTGGGCGGCGAGCAGTTCGAAGCGGTAGGCCTTGGGGTCCTTGAAGGTTGAGGCGACCCAGTCGAAGGTGCGGTCGAGGTCGGTCCAGCCGGTGCGGGCGGGGACGGCGGCGCCGAACAGGCTGACGGGGTCGTTGCGTGACCAGAGCGCCTTGCGTGGCCCGGCGTCGCCGCCGTGGATCGCGCGTTCGGCGGCAAGTTGTTTCGGCAGCATCTCGGCGAGGAAGGCCTCGGTCTCGGATGTCATGGCGGACTCCGATACAGTCTGACTGGATTGAATACTGGTATAGTGCATCTAATGAGCGAGGGCGTCAAGCGCCGGTACGACTCGACCCGGCGCCAGGAGCAGGCGAAAGAGAACCGGCGGCGCATCCTGGAGGCCGCCGCCCGGTTGTTCGTCGAGCGCGGCTACGGCAAGACCACGATCACCGACATCGCGAACGAAGCCGGAGTCGCACCCGAGACGGTCTACTCGGCGTTCCGCAACAAACCCACGGTGCTGCACCGCGCCTGGGACCTGGCGGTCGGCGGCGACGACGCGGACGTGCTGGTGCACGAGCGCCCCGAGAGCAAAGCCCTGTTCGCCGAGCCGGATCTCAGGACCCGCCTGGAAAAGCAGGCCGTGATGTCCACGAAGATCATGCGGCGCACCGCCGCCCTGCATCTGGCCGTGCAAGGCGCCGCGGCGAGCGACCAGGCCGCGGCCGCGCTGCTCACCGAGATCGACCGGCAACGGCTCGAGGGGATGGCCGTCCACGCCCGCGCCGCCGCGAAAACCGGCCAGCTCATAGTGTCCGAAGAGGACTGCCGAGACATCATGTGGTCCACAACGGACGGAACGCTCTGGCACCGGCTCGTCCGGGAACGCGGCTGGACCGACGAGCGGTACGCGGCCTGGCTGGGGACCGTGTGGGTGTCCACATTGGCCGGTCGAATGGCGGGGTGACCGGCCCGGCTCGATCATGGCGGCCATGACCTTTGTGGAGGCGTTCAGCATCCTCGTCACCGTCGTCGGGCCGCCGAAGATCCTGCTCGCGTTCCTGGTGGACACCGACGGCGCGGACTCCCGCCGCCGCTGGCGGGTGGCGCTGACCTCGACGGTGATCGCGATCTGCACGGGCCTGTTCGTGGTCGCGGCCGGCCGGCTGCTGATCCAGCTGTTCCACATCAGCTCCGGCGCGTTGATGCTGGCCAGCGGCGTGATCTTGTTCGTGCACGCGCTGGACCTCGTGCTCGGCCGCAAACAGGAGCCGCACCACGACCCGACCGGCGGCACCCACGAGCTGGCCACCGCGTTCTACGCGAACCCGGTGGCCGTGGCGTACCTGTTCCTGATGGCCGAGGCGAGCACCTGGTCGACCGGGCTCGTGCTCGCGGGCGCGTACGTCGCCGTGATCGCGCTGGACTTCGTGGCCATCGCCGTGCTCGGCATCCTGATGCGGTACGTGCGGATGACCTACGCGTGGGTGCTCGTGCGCATCCTCGGCGTGCTGCTCGCCGGCCTCGGCGTCGACCTGATCATCACCGGCCTGGAGGACCTGCGGATCATCGGCGAGGTGAGCTGACCAGGGACCGCCCCAGGGACTGTCCCTGGGGCGGTGGACCCCGGTCCGCGGACATGCTTCCGGTACCACCTCAACGGAAGGAAAGTCCGATGTCAGTCACCCGCTTCCACGTCACCTCCACCCTCACCCCGGCCCAGGTCATGGCGGTGCTCACCGACTTCGGCCCGAACCGGATCGAGACCTGGCCGTCCATCGACGCCGGCCACTACCAGGTGCACTCCCGCGGCGAGACCTGGGCCGAAGTGACCGAGGGCACCGCTGCCGCCTGGGAACGCGCCCGCTACGACTGGGACGCCGCCCAGGGACGCGTCACGGTCACCACGCACGAGTCCAAGCTGTTCGGCGAGGGCGGCGGCTGGATATTCCAGCTCAGCCCGGAGAACGGCGGCACTCGGGTCAACGTCGAACTGACCCGCGAAGGGCACAACCTCAAGCAGAAGCTGCTCGCCGCGGTGCTTCCGCTGGTGGGTCCTGCCAGCTTTCGCAAGGCGTTCGCGGGACCGTTCAGGACCAAGTAGTCATCGGTCCTCCAGAGCGGCGGCCAGTTCCCGGCGCGAGCTGATGCCGAGCTTGGTGAACACCTTGCGCAGGTGCCACTCGACGGTCCGAGGACTGAGGAACAGCACCGCGCCGATCTCGGGATTGGTACGCCCCGCTGCTGCGAGGGCGGCGATCTGCGCCTCTTGTGGGGTGAACTCCTCGTGGCCGCCGCCGGTCCGGGCCCGGACCGTCTCCCCGGTGGCGGCCAGCTCCCGCCCGGCACGGTCGGCGAACCCATGAGCACCGGCCGCGGTGAACAGCTCGTGCGCCGCTCGCAGCTCAGCGCGCGCGTCGGTGCGCCGGTTCTCCCGGCGAAGCCACTCGCCGTAGAGCAGACGGGCGCGTGCGGCCAACAACCCCAGGTCCAGGCGGTCGATCGCCTCGCGATAGCGCTCCTCGTTCGGCTCGACCAACGCGTCCGCAAGCGCTTGCGTCCCCAATGCCCAGCCGGTCCCTGCGGCACTTGTGCGCTCGGCAAGACGGTCGCGCGCCTCGGCGGCGATGGCGGTCTCGGCCGCGTGCGCGGCGGCTTCGACCAGCTCGCTCAGCGCCCACTGGGTGATCCCGAGATCGCCGGAGACCTGGCGAGCCGCATCCATCGCGGCCGAGTACTGGCCGAGTCCGTTGTAGAGGATCGCCCGCGCGTGGTTCGCCATGGCGACCAGGCGTCTTTCGCCGCGCTCCTCGGCGTCTGTGACGGTCGCCTTGATCAGGCCGACATCCTGCCCACGAAAAGCGGCCAGCGTGAGCGCGGCTGCCGGATCGCCGGTCAGCCCGGTGGCCGCCTGGATGGACTTGGCCTCGTCCAGAGCCGCGGACGCGTCGGCGAACTGTCCCCCGTGCAGCAGTGCACCGGCCCTGAACGTCAATGCTGTGCACAAAACCGCGAGCGCGCCGGTCTTCCGCGCAGCCTGAACCCCTTGCGAGGTCAGGCGATCCCAGGCCTTGTCGTCCCAGACCTCTTGCGCGACCGGCACTGTCAACCACAACAGTTCCGGCTCGGCCTCGTCCAGAGCCCGCTTGAGCAACGGCAACGCGGGGGCGTAGCCGTCCAGAGCCCAGGTCGTCAGGCCGGTCAGCAGTCGCCCCGCAGGTTCGTCACCGGCGGCTACAGCCCGACCGGCTTCGGCGATGGGGCGCAGGTCGTCACCGGCGTGCATCGCCGCGCCCAACGCGGTCACATATGTCTCACGGGCCGCGGCCAGGTCCAGTTCTTCGAGCCTGCGCGCAGCGGTGAGCAGTGGCTTCGCAGCGCCGCGGCCACGGTTGAGCGTGAATGCGACTTGAGCCCGCAACCGTTCTACTCCGGCCCGCAGCAACGGATCGAGCGGCCCAAGCTCCGCAGCGTCCAGCAAACCAGGCACCTCGTGGGCCGCACCCGCCGCGAACCGGGCCCGTGCGGCTGCGAAGGCGCGACTGGCTCGCACCTTGGCGTCGGAGGTCAGTTCTGCCGCCTGTTCGAGAAAAGCAGCGGCCGCAGCGTACCCACCCCGGCCACGAGCCCGATCTGCGGACTGCTCCAGCTCGGCGGCCACGTCCTCGTCCGGCCCTACCGCGGCGTGCGCACGATGCCACGCGCGGCGGTCGGGATCCTGCTCCGGGTCGGTCACTTCGGCGAGGGCGCGGTGGACTTGGCGCAGCTGGGCCGGTTCGGCGGACCGCCAACTCGCCGAGCGGACCAGAGGATGCCGGAACCGCACCCGCGTGCCGAGTTCGATCAGGTCAGCGGATTCGGCAGCCACCGCGGCCTCGACCGGCACGCCCAGCCGTTCCAACGCGCGCCACAACAACGGCACATCACCGACCGGCTCGACGGCAGCAGCAAGCAACAACGTGCGGGTTTCCGTTGGCAGCTCCGAAATCCGCCGCTGGAAGCCTTCCTCGATCCGGCTCACGAGGGGCGTCGCGTTCTGCGCGCCGAACCCGAACGCCAGTTCCGCGGGCGTCAGGCCACGCGGAAGCTCCAGCAATGCCAACGGGTTGCCGCGTGTCTCGGCGATGATCCGGTCCCGCACCCGGGAGTCGACCGGCCCAGGCAGCACCGAGTCGAGCAACGCCCGAGCATCCACATCGGACAACCCGGCGACACGCAACTCAGGCAGCCCAGCCAAAGCCTGCTCATCACCCGGACTGCGCGACGCGAACACCAGAGCGACCGACTCCGCATCCAACCGCCGCGCCACAAAGGTGAGGATCACCTCGGACATCCGGTCGAGCCACTGCACATCGTCGACAACACACACCAACGGCTCGTCCGCGGCGGCCTCGGCGAACAAGCCAAGCACCGCAAGCCCGATCAGCAACGCATCCGGTGGATCACCGGCCCGCAGCCCAAGGCTGACCGCGAGCGCATCCCGTTGCGGCCCCGGCAATCGGTCGAGATACCCAAGCAGCGGCGCGCACAACTGTTGCACCGCGGACAACGCGATCTCACTCTCCGACTCGACACCCGTCACCCGGAACACGCGCCCAGCGGTCACCGACCCGGTCAGATAGTCCAGCAGCGCAGTCTTCCCGGCTCCAGCCTCACCGCGCAGCACCAGCACCTGGCTCCGCCCACCGCGGACATCCCGCAGCAGCCGGTCCAGCGCCTCGCGTTCACGCTGTCGTCCCCGAAGCGACCCAGTGGTGATCTGCACGGCTCGGGACATTACCGGGTCGCACCGACAGTTCCGGGTGACCCGCTCATCATCTTCGCATCACCCCCGCCGACCTCGCAGTGCTGACGAACGGCCGCGCCAAAGCCGTCCGCTTCACCACTCTCGGAGCCTTCTGTGAAGCCCGCACCTGCCAACCGGCGATATCCTCCGCTGGGAACCGACCGGGCTGAGGCGTCAGCGCGACCGTGAGAAGGAGCGTATGTCTCATTTGGACAGTGCGGCGCAGTACCTCAGGGACAGCGTCGAAACCTTCCGTACGGCCGCGCAGTCGGACATCAGCGCCGATGAGTTGGCGTCGTATGCCGGTGTGCTTCGTGCTGCGCTGGACAACTTCCGGGATGTTGCAGCTGAGACCACTGCTGTGGGCGACCCGTTCGCGGCCGAGACGGACTCGTCGAGTGGGCCGATCGCCCATCGAGTCGACGAACGCCTTACGGTCGAGTACTACGTGCGGGTGGACAACCGGGGCCGGCTGGTGAAGAGCGGACGGCAGGTGGCTGATGCGCCGGATGCGTGTGTGCCGATGGACGTGCAGACTCCGGCCGAGGCCCTGGTGGCGATCCTGTCCGATGCGCAGGTGGACATCTCCTCGCGCCTGGCCGACATGGGGGCGGTGCTGAGCTTTGACATCAAGGGGTCCACCGGTCGGCACCGCATCTCCGTCGTCCCGCCAAGCTAGGTCCGCTGCTCGCGATATGGCTGGGAATGGGGGTGCAGGGAATGTCGGTTTCAGTGCGAGAATTGTCGTGGTGCTGGTACAGGGGTGGTTTGGTTCGATTGTTGGTATGTCTACCAGTGAGTTTTTCGACGGCCGTGAGATGCTCATGGTTCACGCCGTCTTCCGCCGGGAGCTCGGGCTGGCGCCGCGGCTCGTCCGGGGTGTTCAGGACGGCGATGTCGAGCGTGCCCGGCTGATCACGCAGCATGTGCAGGGTGTTGTCGGGATGCTGCACCACCACCATGAGTCAGAGGACGCGCTGGTGTGGCCGCTGCTGTTGGAGCGGGCCGCCGACAAGGTCGCGCCGCTTGTGGACGTCATGGAGGCGCAGCACCAGGATGTCGCCAAGCACGGCGACGAGGTGGCCGGCGCGCTGACCGCGTTCGGTGCGACCGCCTCGGCCTCGGCGCGCGACGACCTCGCCGCCGGGCTCGACCGGTTGCTCGGTGTCCTGCACGAGCACCTGACCACCGAAGAACAGCAGGTCGTGCCGTTGATGGAGCAGCACATCACGACGGCCGAGTGGAACGACATGGTCGCGCAGGGGGCGGC
>CBIMJO010000449.1:0-7410 GCA_966244135.1 uncultured Actinocrispum sp.
GAGGTTGAAGCTGACGAACGCGGCCGACGCGTTCTCGTCCACGCCGAGCTTCTCCTGGTCCACCGCGTGCACGACGAAGTAGTACCGGTGCACCTGGTCGCCCTGGGGCGGCGCGGCCCCGTCGAACTTGAACGCGCCGAAGTCGTTGCGGGTGTGGAAAGCGCCCGCGGGCAGCGCCTCGTCGCTGGAGCCGGCGCCGGTGTCCAGCGACGTGACCGAGGCCGGGATGTCGATGGCCAGCCAGTGCCAGAAGCCGGACGGGGTGGGCGCGTCCGGGTCGTAGCAGGTGACCACGAAGCTCTTGGTCTCCTCGGGGAAACCGGACCAGCTCAGCTGGGGAGAGACGTTGCCCGCCTCGTAGACCTGCGCGCTGGGGAGCTGCTCGCCGTTGGTCACGTTGGTGGAAGTCACCGTGAACGACCCGACCGCGGGCAGCAGCTCGTAGGGGTCGGGTGCGACGGGACGCTCCAGGCTCATGATCGAAAACCTCCAGCGGTTGGGGGTGTGCGGCCCCCGTAGGGGCCGGAATGAACACAGCTGGTTCAGTGACCCTAGTCTCCGCTCAGGGACAACCCTGGTCTCTCCCGGGTCTGCGGTCCACCCGGCTCCCAAGGTGTCCGTTTCGGCGTACGTTGGGCCATAACCACAGGGAGAGGTATCCAGCCGTGACTGAAACAGACGTCCAGCAGTCGGCGCCGCGCGTCCGGTTTCCGGGCATCAGCCCGCGCGCCTACGAACACCCCGCCGACAAGGGCGCCATGGCCACGCTGCGCGCGGTGCCCGGGATCAGCGATGTCCTGAAGACCTTGAACTCGCTGTGGAACGAGCGCACCGAGCGGCTGCTCGCGGTGGCGTCGTTCGTGCGGGTGAGCGAGACGCAGTACCCGGTGATCAACCGGATCCACAAGGAGGCCTGCGAGGTCCTCGACCTGCCGAAGGTGCCCAAGCTCTACGTGGCCCGCTCGGCCGAGGCGAACGCCTACACCATCGGCATCGACGAGCCGTTCATCGTGCTCACCTCGGGCCTGGTCGAGGCGCTGGACCCGGAGGCCCTGCGGTTCGTGATCGGCCACGAGCTGGGGCACGTGCTGTCCGGGCACGCGGTCCTGCTCACCCTGCTGCGCCGGCTGCTCAACCTGCAGCGCAACATCCAGTGGGTGCCGCTGGGCGCGCTCGGGCTGCGGGCCGTGATCGCCGCGCTGTACGAGTGGCGGCGCAAGGCCGAGCTGAGCTGCGACCGGGCCGGCCTGCTGGTCTGCCAGGACCCGTCGGCGTCGCTGCGCGCGCACATGTACCTCGCCGGGGCCACCGACCTCACGCAGATCGACATCCCCTCGTTCCTCGAGCAGGCCAAGGAGTACGAGGAGGTCGAGGACGTCCGGGACAGCATCATCAAGCTGCTGGAGACCGAGGACCGCCCGCACCCGTTCGCCGTCGTGCGCGCCTCCCAGCTGCAGCGCTGGGCCGCCACCGACGAGTACCGCGCCATCCTGTCCGGCGACTACAAGCGCCGGGACGCCCAGGACCCGGAGGCCAACCCGCTCAAGGAGGACTTCGCCGAGGCGGGCAAGTCCTACAAGGAGTCGTTCACCAACTCCACCGACCCGCTGATCAAGGTGCTCAGCGACGTCGGCGGCGCGCTGTCCGGCGCGGCGGACAAGGTCTTCAGCGGGTTCCGCCGCCGTCCGTCCGATGAGGACAACAACAACGACCAGAACAACGGCGGCAACGGCGGCGACAAGAGCTAACTGCCCGTCTGGGAGAAGTGCATCAGGTCCTTGGGGGAGGTCCAGGTGCCGCCCCAGGTCCAGCCGATCGCCGTGAAGGCGCGCTCCACCACGTCCCCGGCCCGGATCATCCCGGGCCGGGGACTGCTTCTGTCCAGATAGGACGAAGCCAGCTCGGGCAGGACCAGGTCGCCCTTGCGGTAGGGATTGCAGAACGGGTTGATGTCCACCGCCAGGCCGTAGGCGTGGGCCGACCAGGTTGTGGCGCCCCGGGTCGGGCGGCACACGAAGGCGGCCGTGGCGTTGCCGTCGCCGGTCGGTGCGGCGTCCAGTTCGGACTTGCCGGTGACCCGCATCTCCTCGATCGGGAACTTCGCCTGGAACAGCTTGCCGAACACCTGCGTGACCGCGGTGGCCACCGACTTGTTGACGATCATCTCGCCGGTGTGCGGCTTGTTGTCGAAGCCCCAGAACGACATCGTCAGGTAGCGCAGGTCGTCCTTGCCGACCGGGCAGGCGGACTGCCAGGTGCTGCGGGCCAGGACGTCCGGCGGGATCGGCACGACGCGGGAGGCGTACCGCCCGTCCGGAGGTGGCGGCAACGTGTCCTTTGTCGGCAATTACCGATTCACTAGTTCGGGTGGGGTGGGCAGCACCTTGCCGAACCCGTCCGGGCGCAGCGGCAACGGGTCCTTGCCCACCTGCCAGACCTTCCTGCCCGCGGGCGCGCCCGTCGGCGCCGCCGCGGCCGAGGACTTGGGCGTTGACGCTGGTGATGGCGTCGTCTCGGAGGTCGCCGGGGCAGGGGTGGACGGCGATGGCGCACCACACCCCGCCACCACCAGCAAGATCGCCAACCAGCGCCGCACGGGTCTAGCTAATCATGCCCGAAGACCACCCGGTTCAGTGACAGCGCGTCGATGGTTCCTGACCTAACGTAGGCAGGGTCAGGCCAGGGGACGCCGCGAAAAAGAGGAGCCGGTGATGAGGTCCAAGTTCGGATGGCTGTTGGGCGCCGCAGTGAGTCTGGCGGTGGTCATCACGGCCGTCGCCGTACCGGCCTCGTCGTCGGAGTCGTCGGCACGCATCGTGGGGGGCACGAGGGCCAGCACCCAGCAGTACCCGTTCGCGGTGTTCCTGACCAACCCGGACGACTTCCAGTTCTGCGGCGGCACCCTGGCCACCCCCGACAAGGTGATCACGGCCGCGCACTGCGCCAAGGGCCAGCTGCCGGAGGACGTGTACGTCGTGGCCGGGCGGGACGACAAGAACGCCACGACCGCGGGCGTGCGCGCGCCGGTGAAGAAGATCTGGATCCACCCCAAGTACACCGACGCCCTGATCGGCAACGACGTCGCTGTGCTCACCCTGGGCAAGCGGATCACCGGCTACCCGCCATTGCCGTTCGCCACCGCGGCCGACGAGGACCTGTACGAGACCGGCACGATGGCCACGATCCTGGGCTGGGGCCGCACCGAGTCCGGCGGCCCGACCTCGCAGTACCTGCTCAAGGCGGACGTCCCGGTGGTCAGCGACGCGGACTGCAAGACCGCGTTCGGCAAGTACAACCCGGAGGCGATGGTCTGCGCGGGGTACCCCCAAGGAGGGATCGACGGCTGCCAGGGCGACTCCGGTGGCCCGATGGTGGTCAAGGGCCGGCTGATCGGCATCTCGTCCTGGGGTGAGGGCTGCGGCCTGCCGAACAAGCCCGGCGTGTACACGCGGGTGTCCACGTACGCCGCCGACCTGGCCCTGCAGGTCAACCCGGTCACGCCGTAGCTTGATCGGGTGAACCTTCGCACGATTCGCGGCCCGGAACTGTCGGCTATCGGTCTCCAGGCGATCCTGCGGCTGCGGGCCGAGGTGTTCGTCGTCGAGCAGCAGAGCCCGTACCTGGACGTGGACGGCCGCGACCTGGAGCCGGGCACGACGCACTACCTGATCGAGGACGGCGCGCTGCTCGCCTACGCCCGCACTCTCACCGAACCGGACGGCGAGCGGCGGATCGGCCGGGTGGTGACCGCCAAGGACGCCCGCGGCTCGGGCCTGGGCGAGAAGGTCATGGCGGCCGCTGTCGCCGACTTGGGTGACGCGCGCAGCGTGCTGGAGTCGCAGACGTACGCGCAGCGGTTCTACGCGCGGTTCGGGTACGTCGCCGAGGGCGAGGAGTACATCGAGGACGGCATCCCGCACATCACGATGCGCCGCGCGGCGCACACCGGGTGATCACCTCGACCGCCTTCTCGACGTCGCCGTCGGTGAGGTCGGCCCGGACGGTCAGCCGCAGCCGGGACACCTTGTCCGGCACCGAAGGCGGCCGGAAGCAGCCCACCCACACGCCCGCCGCGCGGCAGTCGTCCGCCCACGCCAGCGCGGCCTCCGGGGACGGCGCGCGGACCGCGATCACCGCGGCGTCCGGCACGGTCACCTGGAACCCGGCCGCCTTGAGCGCCATGGACAGGTTCATCGCGATCTCACGCACCCGCTCGGCGCGTTCCGGCTCCTCCTTGAGCACGTTCAACGCGGTCAGCGCGGCGGCGGCGCTGGCGGGCGCCAGCCCCGTGTCGAAGATGAACGTGCGCGCGGTCTCCAGCAGGTGACGGATCACCCGGCGCGGCCCGAGGACCGCTCCGCCTTGCGCGCCAAGGGATTTCGACAACGTGACGGTGGTGACCACGTTCGGCTCCTTGATCAGCCCCGCCTCGTGCACCGCGCCCCGGCCGCCCTCGCCGAGCACGCCGAACCCGTGCGCGTCGTCGATCACCAGGCCCGCGTTGTGTTCGCGGCAGGCTTCCGCCAGTTCGGACAGCGGCGCGAGGTCTCCGTCCACTGAGAACACCGAGTCGGTCACCACCAGGGCGTGTTCGGTGCGCCGGGTGGCCAGCGCGCGCTTGATCGCGGGCGCGTCGTTGTGGTTCATCACAGCGATATCCGCCCGCGACAGGCGGCAACCGTCGATCAGCGAAGCGTGGATGTAGGCGTCGGTAACGATCGCAGAACCTTTTCCGGACAGCGCGGTGATCGCCCCGAGGTTGGCCGCGAACCCGGACGAGAACACCAAAGCCGCTTGTGCGCCACAGAAAGCGGCTAGCGCGTGCTCCAGTTCGGTGTGCAGCTCGGTGGTGCCGGTGACCAACCGCGATCCGGTCGAGCCCGCGCCCCAGCGCAGCGCCGCCGCTGCCGCCGCGCCGCTGACCCGCTTGTCCCGGGCCAGCCCGAGATAGTCGTTGCCGGCCAGGTCGAGCAGCGTGCTGTCGGCCTGGCGCGGACGCAACTGCCTGGTCAGTCCCGCCTTGCGGCGGTCCTCAGCCCGTGCGTCGATCCAGTCGAAGACCTGCTCGCCAGTGGAAGTCACGCCCGCGAGTGTCGCATCGCACGGCCGTTGTGGAGTGTGGTGGGGGTGACAGTTGGGCTCGGGGCCGCGATCGGGGCGTGCCGGGCGCCACGGTACGGTCGCCGCGTGAGCGCAGGAATCAGCTTTGTCGGCGCCGGTCCGGGGGCTTCGGACCTGATCACGCTACGAGGCGCGCGCCACATCGGTGAGGCCGACGTGGTGCTGTGGACGCCGAGCATCGTGGACGCCGGGTGGGTCCGCCAGAACACCAAGCCGGATGCCGACCTCGTCGATCTGGCCCGGCTGGCCGAGGACGAGATCACCGAGATCTACCGCCGCGCGGTGAGAGACAAACTGCGCGTGGTCCGGATGCACGCGGGCGACCTGTCGTCGTGGGGCGGTCTGCGCGCGCAGCTTGAGCTGTGCGCGCGGTTGCAGCTGCCCGCCGAGGTCGTGCCCGGTGTGTCGCCGATGTCCGCCACGGCCGCGTCCGCGGGCGTTTCGCTCACCGAACCGGACTTCGCCGACTCGGTGATCACCGCGGGCCAGGAGACCACCGGCATGCCGGACCTGGAGCAGATCCGGCAGTACGCCCAGTTCGGCACGACCATGGCGGTCGTCGTCCCGGCGGCGCGCGCCGGTGAGCTCGCGGATGCCTTGCGCGCCGGGGGTTTCGACGACAGCACCCCGGTCGTCGCGGCCTACAAGGTGAGCTGGCCGGACGAGATCGTCGCGCGGACCACCATCGGCGAGCTGCTGGTGACCGTGAAGCAGCACC
The DNA here is from genome assembly GCA_966244135.1 of uncultured Actinocrispum sp. GTDB lineage: Bacteria > Actinomycetota > Actinomycetes > Mycobacteriales > Pseudonocardiaceae > Kibdelosporangium. Next base: position 5,840 of record CBIMJO010000449.1, read on the forward strand.
GGCTGTGGCGGCACACGCTTTTCCTTGTCGGCGGGGCGGTTCGCGCCGGCAAGACCCGGTCCGCGGGGGACGCGTCGCGCCGCTCCCAGGCCGGTGAAGGCGTGGTTCGCTGGTCCCGCAACCGGTCCAGCTGGACCAAGCGCGCGACTCCGGCGCCGGAGCCCGAGGCCGCGCCCGAACCGGAGCCGGTGGAGAAGCCGCAGCGGGTCACCGTTGTCGCGGAGCCGGTCGAGGTTGCCGAGCCCGCTGCTCCGGTCGAGGCCGAGGTTCCCGTGCGGAAACCGGCTCCGGCCAAGGCGGCCGCCGCCAGCACGGCGACGAAAACCGTGACGGCACAGGCGAAGAAGCCCGCCCCGCGGACCACCGCCGCGAAGACGGCCGCTGCCGCGAAGGCCGCCGCGGCCAAGCAGCCGGCGAAGGCGCAGGCCAAGACACCCGTGAAGAAGTCGACCGGCCGGGCGCAGCCGCAGCGGGGGAGGCGGGTGTGACCAGCTTCGAGCCCATGCCCGCGGACTGGGAGCGCGCCCTCGGCGTCGTGGCCCACCCGGACGACCTGGAATACGGTGCCTCCGCGGCGATCGCGGCGTGGACCGAAGCGGGCAAGTCGGTGGCGTACGTGCTCGCTTCGCGTGGTGAGGCCGGGATCGACGGCATCCCGCCGGAGGAGTGCGGCCCGTTGCGGGAGCGCGAGCAGATCGAGGCCGCGCGGATCGTCGGTGTGTCCACTGTGGAGTTCCTGGACCACCACGACGGCGTTATCGAGTACGGCCTGCCGCTGCGCCGCGACCTCACGGCCGCGATCCGGCGGCACCGTCCCGAGCTCATCGTGACCCTGAACGGCGATCCCTGGCCCGGTGGACGGCCCAACTCCCCGGACCACCGCAACATCGCGCAGGCGCTGCTGGACGCGGTCGGCGACGCGGGCAACCGGTGGATCTTCCCGGACCTCGGCCCGGAGCCGTGGAACGGCGTCCGCTGGGTCGCGGTCTCCGGTTCGCCGAACGCCACCCACGCGGTCGACGTGGAGTCCACTGTGGACCGTGGCATCGAGTCGCTGGCCGCGCACAAGGCCTACCTCGACGGGCTCGGTCCCGGCCCGATGTCCGACCCCTCGTTCATCCGGACGTTCGCCGTGCAGAACGCCGACCGGTTCGGCGGCAAGCCGGCCATCGCGTTCCAGCTGATCCCGTTCTCCGCATGACCGCGCCGGTCGCGGTCATCACCGGTGCCGCCCAGGGTATCGGCCGGTCGGTCGCCGAATTGCTCGCCGCTCGCGGGTACACGACGGTTCTCGTTGACCTGCAAGAACTTCCGGGCGAGAACGCGTTCGTCGCGGACGTGTCCTCGGCGGAAGACGTTGCCGCGCTGGGCGAACGCGTGCGGGCCAAGTTCGGCCTGGTGGACGTGCTCGTCAACAACGCGGGCATCTCCCTGTTGCAACCCGCCGAGACCACCACAGCAGGCCAGTGGCGGCGGGTCCTCGACGTGAACCTGACCGGGCCTTTCCTGCTGTGCCAGGAGTTCGGCCAGGACATGCTGGCCGCGGGCACCGGCTCGATCTCGGCAAAGAG
>CBIMJO010000450.1:0-7389 GCA_966244135.1 uncultured Actinocrispum sp.
ACTCCGCCGATCCACCACCGGAACCGCATTCCCCCTGGTGAACGGCGCATCCCCATCCTCAGGCGCCCCCGCGGTCACCACCCGCATCGGCCCCCACGTCCGACCCTCATTGGTCGACCGCCGCACCACCAGATCGATATCCCCCCGATCCGCACACGACGCCGACTTCCGAGCCTCCGCGAACACCAACAGCGACCCCGCTGCCGTCCGCACCATAGTCGGAATCCGATAACACCCATACCCTCCCGTCCCACCCTGGAAGAGCACCTGCTGCCCATTCACCACCGACACCCCACTGGCCTGTGCCGGAGTCGCCGCCGTCGCTGCCAGAACCAGCACGGCCAGCGATGTTCTGAGTAATCTCGCCACGGCCCGAAAAATAGCATTCCCGATACCGGAATTTCTCCGGAACTCGTTCGGAATCCAATTATGCGACAATGGTCAATTATGTGAGCCGTGTGTGGCGAAAAGGCGCTCCGTTAAGCTCACTGAGTCGGGCGACCCTGTTTCGCAGGCAGTGAAATGGGCGCGTTCCGTCGACAGCCGCACCGAGTGCTCGTTCACGGTCGGTCATCCTGCCAGGGTGAGCTGTCCGGGCAGGGCGGGTACCGTAGGCGGCCGGACCGCGCGCTTCGGGGAGGAATGATCCGAGAGTTCTCGCCCGCACTCACCCCGCTCTGGCAGGCCGCGCACGAACGTCTGTCCTCCGGGCGGGTGGTGAGCAGGGTCCGGGTGGGGCCGTTGACGGAGGACGAGCGGGTCGCGCTGGCGGATCTGCTGGGAATGGACCGATTGCCGCCCGAGTATGTGTCGGTTCCCGTGGAGAAGCTTGAGCGGGAGCTGGGCGAGGAGCTTCGAGCGGTGGTGACGCGGGTTGTCGGGCCGATCGATGACCGGGCGGCCAGGCAGGCGCAGGCCGCGGCCGAGCGGGCCGAACTCTGGGAGTGGCTCACCGGACATCAGGTGGTTGCCGGGCAGCCTGTTCTGCTTGATTGGGTCGAGTCGGTGCGGCGGGCGGGGCTGGTCGGTGGCTCGGTCGGCCGCACGAGGGTCGCACTCGAACAGGCGTTGAACGTGCTGGCTGAGCTGCCGGCCGGTGGGGTTCCGCTGCCGGTGCTCGCGGAGCGGACGCTGCGGGACTCGCATGGGCTCGATGACGGCACGCGGTGTGCGACTTGGGTTCTGCGTGCGCTGGCGGCGATCTATGAGGTGCCCATGCCGGTCGACGTGGCACAGCGACGCCAGTTGTGGGAGCGGGCTGGGGTCGCGGACGACGAGCTGTCCTCGGTCGTGCTCGCCGTGGGGATCCGGCCTGCGGGTGTGGGGGTGGCGAACGAGATCCTGCGGGTCTGCGCGGACGCGGGGCAGGCGGCGGCGCTGACGCTCGGGCAGGTCAGGACGGCGACGTGGACCCGGCTTCCAGAGCAGGTGTGGGTCTTCGAGAATCCGAGTGTTGTCGCGTTCGCGCTGCAGCGGTTCGGGACACGCTGTCCGCCGATGGTGTGCACGTCGGGCTGGCCGAACAGCGCCGGGATCCTCCTCCTGCGTGGTTTCGCCGGCGCGGGGTGCCAGCTGAACTACCACGGGGACTTCGACGGTGAGGGCATTCGTATCGCGGCGAACGTGATGTCCCGCACTGGTGCCGTTCCTTGGCTGATGGGAACGGCCGAGTATCTGGCCGCGCTTGAGGATCAGGCAACAGGGCCGACGGCAGGGCGGGTGACGGAGGCGCCATGGGATGCCGCTCTCGCTGAGAGCATGCGCGAGCACGATGTGACCGTCAGCGAGGAGCGCGTGGCGGATCTGCTCATCAGCGAACTGGCCAGCCATCACTTGATGGAGTGAATTCGGACCGCGCGACGATCAAATCAGCGGACAGGGAGGACATGGTGGAACCCATTCGCGTCCCGCCGGAGATGTTCCGGTTCACCAGCGGGGAACGCGCCGGGCTCTATGTCTCCATCCTGCACGCCTTCGGCGAGGCCAACGAACGCCTCGAAACCGCCCTGAGCCTGGACGACGTCCGTGCCCGCCTCCGGTCGGTCGGCTGGCTGGACGCGCTCGAGGATGAGGACCTCACCGACGCACTGGCCAGACTGCGCGACTGGAACCTCGTCGACGTCATCCAGAACCACGCGGAGAACTACCGCACCGCGAGTGAGTACGAGCGCCGCAACCTCCAGTATTCCCTTACCCGGCAAGGGGAAGCGGCGTTCGCGGGCGTCCTGCACGCGCTGGCCGTCTTGACGTCCGCCGGTGCCCTGCAGACGGCTGTGCTCGACGCGATCGCAGACCGCCTTGGCGACCTGGTGATGCTGATGGAGACCGGCACCGGGACCGACCGCCGGATCTTCACCACATTGATGGAGCTGGAAACGCACCTCGACGCCCTGCGCTCCAACACCAAGCAGTTCAACGGCGAATTGCAGCGGCTGTTGCGTGCCGACGGCGCCGAGCTGTCCACGTTCCACGAGGTCAAAGCCGCGACCGTGGCCTACCTGCAGGAGTTCCTGACCAACCTCGACCAGCGGGCACACGCGATCGAGACCCGCATCCGGCAGGTCGAGGACAAGGGCGTCAGCGGACTGCACCATCGTGCGCTGCTCGGCGCCGACCTTCCCCGGATCTCGGGCGACGACCCCGGCCCGGAGTGGCTCGCCCACCGGCGGGCCCGTTGGGAGGGGCTGTGCGCGTGGTTCTGCCCGCCGGACGGGGCGCGTCCGCGGGTGGAGCAACTGCACCAGGTCGCGCGACGCGCGATCGTCACCCTGCTCCAGGTCCTCGACCGGATCACCGAATCGAGGCGGCGGGCCAGCAGCGCGGTGGCCGACTTCCGCGAGCTGGCCAGGTGGTTCACCGTCCTGCCGGCGCAGAGCGACCTGCATCGGTTGTGGTCCACGGTGTTCGGCCTCAGCCCGGCCCGGCACGCCCACCTCGGGCACCCCGACCCCGAACTGGTCGGCTCGTCCGCGAGCTGGGCGGAGGCTCCACCTGTCGAGGTGTCGGCATTGCTGAGGTCGTCCGGCCGGACCGAACGGTTCAGCCGGACCGGACGCGTGCGTGATGTGGCAGCGGTCAAAGCGGCCCGCGCCGGGCAGGCACTGGAGGAGCGGGCGCAGCTCGAGGCCGCCTGGGACATGCTCGACACCGGCGGCGTGGTGCGGCTGTCCAGCTTCGGCAGGCTGGAGCACAACGTCTTCGAGCGCCTTCTCGAGTTGCTCGGCAGGGCCCTGGCGAACAGTCCGTCGTCCGCTGGAACCAGGCGGAGCACCACCGCGGACGGGAAGATCGAGATCGTCCTGCGCGAGCCCGCCGACGGTGCGGTCGCGCGGCTGACCACGCCGTACGGCAGGTTCAGCGGGCCGGACTACGAGATCGAGATCCGCGCGTCCGGGAACCGGCACAGCATGCGGGCCGGGAGGGCCGCCCGATGAGCAACCTGTCCAACCAGCTGGTGATCGCGGAACGGGATGAGCTGGCCCGTGGCATCAGGCTGCTGCTGGCGAGCCCGTTGGTGCACGAACGTGGCGCTCCCGAGGCGTTCGACCTCGTCCGCCGGCGGCGGGAGCCGATCACGAAATGGTTCGAGTACTTCTGCGGCTGGTCCGTCGTCGTCGAACCCCGGCTGGGTTACGCGCGGCTGGCGAAGGTTCGCGCGATGGCGGACGCGAGCCGCCCGCCACGGCGGCACCGCTCCGGACGTGCGCCGTTCGACCGCCGTCGCTACGTCCTGCTTTGCGTCGCGGCCGCCGAGTTGCTGACCGATCCGGTGACGACCATCGGCCTGCTCGCCGACCGCGTCACGCGTGCCACCGCCGCCGATCACGTACTCGCGGACTTCGACACGTCGGCACGCGCCGAGCGGATGGCCTTCGTGGACGCGCTGCGGATGCTCGAGTCCCTCGGCACGATCGAGGTACTCGACGGCGCCACGGAGTCGTATGTGGACTCTGAGACCGCCAAGGTGCTCTACCGGGTGGACACCACGCTGATGATGCGCCTGCTCGCCGCACCGGCCGGTGTGTCGCAGCTCGCCGTCCCGGTGGATGAGGTGGCGATGCGGTTCGACGAACTGCTGGCGGCTGTGTCCAAGGAGCGGCGCTACGGCACCGCGGCCGAGCACACCGATGGCGCGGCACCGGTGTCGGAGGTCCAGCGCAACCTCTGGCTGCGGCACTCGATCTTCCGCCGGCTCGTGGACGACCCGGTCGTGTACTTCGACGACCTGACCGCCGGCGAGCGCGCCTATCTCAGCTCGCCGACCGGGCGGCAACTGCTCCGCCGTGCCGCCGACGAAGGCGGTTTCCTGCTTGAGGAACGCGCCGAGGGCGTCATGTTCGTCGACCAGGACGCCATCGCGACCGACAGCCGGTTCCCTGACGACGGCAACAATGCCAAGGTGGCAGCCTTGCTCCTGCTGGACGACATCGGCCCGGTGACGGCGATCGAGCAGATCCGGCTTGCCGCCGGCGCTCTGCTCACCAAATTCCCCAAGTGGGCCAAGGGATACCGCGGTGACAACGGCACGGATGTGCTTGTGGCCGACGCCTTGGACGTGCTGTGCGGGTTCGGTTTGGTCCGGGTCGCCGACGGTCTGGTGTACGCACTGCCCGCCGCCGCTCGGTACGCGGTGAGTGCCGCGCGCAGTTCGAAGGAAACGCCATGACTGTAACCGAATTGCCCCGGCATCCGACCGAACAGCCTGACGAACACACGCCCAGGTGGATGCCGTCCCGGGCCGGAATTCTCAACGTCTGGCGATACTACGACGAGGTGTTCGAGTTCCACGACGGCCGGCTGCTGCTGCGCGGCCAGAACGGAACGGGCAAGTCCAAAGCCCTTGAACTGCTGTTGCCGTTCCTGTTCGACGCGAACCTGCGCGCGAACCGCTTGTCGACGTTCGGCACGGGCGAGCGCACCATGCACTGGAACCTGATGGGCGAAGGCGCGTCCGGCACGACCCGCGTCGGGTACGTCTGGCTGGAGTTCCGGTATCCGGGCGATCCCGGCGCCTGGTTCTGTTGCGGTGCGCGCCTTCAGGCCAGCAACCACACGACCACGGTGCACGCCGACTACTTCACGACCAGCCTCCGCATAGGCACACCGGACGGTCTGGCGCTGCTCACTGCGGCCGGCGCGCCATTGACCAGGAGCGCACTCGAAGAGGCATTGGGCCAGGATGGACCCCTGTACCCGAATGCGACCGACTACCGGGCCGGCATTCGCGCGACGCTGTTCCCCACACTGAGCGAGCAGCGTTACGACGCGCTCATCACCGCACTTCTGCAGTTGCGTACTCCCAAGCTGTCCCAGCGGCTCGACCCGGCGCTTCTGTCCACATTGCTCTCTCGAGCCCTGCCTCCGTTGGGACAGCAGGAAGTCGCGGACCTCGCGGAGGGCTTCGAGCGGCTGGACCGCCAGCGCGAGCGGCTGGCGGCGCTCGACGCGGAAGTCGCTGCCGCACGGGGACTCGCGGGCCGGCAGCGGACCTATGCGCAGCGGGTTCTCCGGGCGGCCGCGGCCATATTGATCTCCGCGACCACCGAGCTGGACAATCTCACCAAGTCCGCTCGCCGTTCCGCTGAGGAGCACCAACTCCTCGCCGAGGAGCGTGCCCAGACCGAGACGCTCGTTGAAACGCTTGTCCGCCAGGAGGAAGACACCAAGTCGCGGATCGACGGGCTGGTCGAGAGCGACGCCTACAAGCAGGGCCGGGAACTGGACCAGCTCAGGCAACGCACGTACGAGGCGGCTACCCGGTTCGCGTCCATCAGCGTCGACGCGAGAGCCAAGCGCGCACAAGCCGGCGTCGACGCGGAGGGCGCCCGGACGGCCGACCAGCTCGCCTCGATGCGGGAGAGCACAGTGACCGCGCGCGCCGGCGAGGCCCGCCAGGCAGCGACCCGGGCTGGGCTGGCCGGCGTGCACAGCGAGGTCGCGGCGAGCCTGGAAGCCGATCCCGCGCGATCCCGCCCGCTGCTCCGCGCGGCGGTTCAAGGACGCGCCGGACAGATCGCAACCGTCCGAACGGCCCTGGAAGCGCACGAGAAGGCCGTAGACCGGCGGCAGCAGGCTGAAGCCGACGTCGACGAGGCCCGCGATGAACTGTCCACCGCCGAGGAGGCGCGTGCCGCGGCGGCCGAGCAGTACGGGCAGGAGCTCGACCAGCTTGCTCATGCGCTGCGTGACTGGGCGGCTGGGTGCCGGGAGCTCCGGTTCCCCGATCTCGATGTGTTCGGCGATCTGGTCGAGGACGAAGCCACGCTGATGGGCCATGTCGAGTCGGTCGCCGAGCTGGTGCGTACCGAACTGGTCCGGGACGAGACGGTTGTCTCAGGCGAACACAAAATGGCGACGGACGAACGGGATCGGCTCACCGCCGAACTGGATGTCCTCACCCAGCAACAAGATCTTCTGCCGATGCCGCCGCCGACCCGGACCGCGGACCGAGCCGCCATGACCGGCGCGCCGTTGTGGCGGCTGGTTCGTTTCGCCGAGTCCGTACCCGAGGTCACGCAGGCGTCTGTGGAAGCCGCGCTGGAGTCGGCGGGTCTGCTGGACGCATGGGTCGGCCAGGCCGGCACCGTCGCCGGTCACGACATCTTCGCCGAGCCGGATGCCGTACCGCGTGTCGTGGGACGGTCTTTGGCGGATGTGCTGATGCCTGAGCCGGATGCCCCCGTGCGGCCGGAAGTCGTGACGCGACTTCTCGCCGGAATCGCTTACGGTGAAACGCCTCCAGACGGTCATCAGGTGGCGATCGGCGCGAACGGCGGCTGGCACCTGGGAAACCTGAGCGGCAGCTGGCAGAAGGCGCACGCCGCGTACATCGGCGCGGTTGCCCGTCATCGGGCGAGGGAACGCCGCATGGATGAGCTACGTGAGCAGATCGCCGAGACGGACAACGTCATCAGCCTCCTGGCGTCGCGACGGGAGACGATCGAACAGCGTCGCCTGGTGATGGCGCGGGAGCGCACAGCCCGTCCGTCCTACACCGTGGTTCGCACCGCGAAGGATCGGCTCACGCGCGCCGAGTCTACTGTGGACATCGCCAGCCAGGTTGTACGGAGGAGGCTCGATACGCTGGCTGACAGGGAAAGCAGAGTCACCGCCACCCTGCATGCGCTCACCGTCGTGGCAGCCGAGCACGGGTTGCCCACGGAACGGGCAGCGTTGGCCAATCTTGGCCAGGCCATTGAGAGCTTCCGTGAACAGGCGGAGCTGTGGCTCGACGGCCATGGGGAGTTCCTCGCTGCCCGTCAGGCGGCGACGAACGCGAACGAGCAGGCCACGCGGTCCGACGCGATCGCTACGCAGCGGGAAAATGAGGCCGCCGAGGCGGACGGTGAGCGTCGTCGGCTCGCGGCCAAGCTCGACGCTGTCGAGAAG
>CBIMJO010000451.1:0-7387 GCA_966244135.1 uncultured Actinocrispum sp.
ACCGCACGAACCGTTCCCAGTCCGGCTCGGCGAGATTCACCGGTTCCATTGCGGCACGGACACTTTCGGCGTGCGCGGGGAAATGCGCCAGCGCGTAGGCGAAAGCGAGCGCGGAGGACTCTTCGAGACCGGGCCGCACCGCGTCGATCAACGGCTGCACAGGAACTTCGGCCCCGGCACGTTCCATCAGGATGCCGAGCAGGATCAAAGCCCGCGCGTGCACCGATGAGGACTCCAGCCGCCCCACGGCTTCGACCAACAACGAGACCGCCGAACTGAGATCCTCCGGCAACGGAACCGGCCCGGCCAGCAGAGTACCCAGCTCCCGGTACGCGGAGGCGATGTCAGGCAGGACATCGGATGTCGCCACGGTCCGAGCGGCGGTCAGGATCGCGTATTCCTCATCGTGGAACACCTGCACGCCATACGAAGTGGCGGTCTCGACCATCTTCAGCAGTGCCGTGTGCACACCGTCGTTCTCGTTCGGCAGGCGCTCCGCCGAAGCGGACGGGCTGACCTCGGCGAAGAACTTCTCGAACCCGCCGGGGGTGATGATCACCAGGAAGTGCGCGGTCTCCGACACCACTGTGAAGCGATGCGCCAGGCCTTTCGGCAGGTGCACGGCTTTCCCAGCGCTCGCAATGTCTACGACTCCATCGACGGAGTACTCCAGCTCACCGTCGATGACGAACAACGTTTCGTCCTCGCGGCCGTGCACGTGCGCCGGTGTGGCGAACCCCCGCGGAGCGCGTTGCTCCACCACGGAAAGCGCGCCGTTCGTCTCGGCCGCGGTGGCGGCGACCGACGTGAGCGCTCCGAGATGCCATCGCTTCCGATCGGCATCGGGCGGCAGGATCGTCATGGCGGCCTCCTTCGAGCGATCAGGTCAACACCGGGAACAACGGTCCCGCCGGACGGCCGGTGGCCAGCCGGACGAAGTCCGCCGGTGGACAGAGATCCACCAGCACGTCCGCGGCCCGGTCCAGTGCCTCGCCCGGAGGCTGAACGCCGATGTCGAGCAGATGCACCGTCGCCTCAAGGACTCTGGTCACCAGGTAGTCGGCAAATCTGATCGTACCGGCGATGCTGCGCACCACGGTGCCGCTGGACAGATCCGGTACGGACAGACCGAAGCCGGCCACGAGGTCCGCTTCGGAGCGTGCCGACGCCCATTCCGTTGCCAGCCGGGCCACTTGGGCCGCACCGGCCGCACCGAGCGGGCGCAGCGCGGCGAAATACGCTGCGGCGTCTACGAGTTCGGGCTCGCTTTCTCCCGCTGGCCGGGACGCGAGCTGCACAGTCGTCGCCACGCCACGCGCTACGTGAGCGAACAAATCACGGACGGTCCACTCGCCCAGGCCGGTCGGATCGCTCCACCGGCCCGCGGGCATGGCCGTCCCAACGTCCTGCCACTGCTGCCAAAGCACTGTGAGCAGGCGCACATCCGTGCTGCGGCCGCGCGAACGTGACACAGCCATCGACACTCCGGGGTACACGAAAGGATTCCTAGCAGAATATGAAGAGTTTTCCACTTAGTTCGTGGCGCCCGCCACCGCCGGATGGCGGTAACCGTGTCGACATCCCGCCCGCCGGTACACGTTTCGTGACGGTGAGTGTCCTAACCGGACGTGTTGGCCAACGCGGCGCGCACGATCCGCAGCCCCTCCTCGGCGTCCAGGCCGAGCGCGCGGATCTGGTGCGCGTAGTCCCGGGCGGCCTGCTGGGCGATCGCCATGCCGCGCTGGCCGGCCGCGCTGACGAACGTGCCGGCCCGGCCACGGGTCTCGATCAGCCCGGCCTCCTCCAGCTCCCGGTACGCCTTGGCCACCGTGTTGGCCGCCAGGCCGAGCTCGGTGGCCAGTGCCCGCACGGTCGGCAACTTCGTGCCAACCGGCAGCACCCGCTCGGTGATCTGCCGGGCGAACTGGGACCGGACCTGCTCGAACGGCGGGACGGATGACTCCGCGTCGATGGTGACCATGCGCCCGATGCTACAACCCCTGAGACAAACGGGGCCGTCCGGCCCGCAGGAACGCAGACCACCGCCGAGGTTGTCAGCCGATCGGCCGACCTTGCCTCGGCCGACCGGCCACCCCACTCGGACTGATCGGCCGACGTGGCCGTGACCTGCGCAAAGGCAGTCTGTCGGCCATGACCCACTCGATGACCCGCTGGACGCCGATGACCTCCGCCGAGCGTGAGCAGTTCGAGCAGGACGGCTACCTCATCATCCGCAACGCGCTCAACGCGACCGAGGTCGACTACTACAAGGCGGTCGTTGACCGCGTCTACGCCGCCTCGCCGGAGGCCGCGTCGGGCGCGTCGTTGCACCTGCTCAGCGCGGTGACCAGCTGCCCGCCGCTGGCCGGGCTGATCGACCATCCGTCGGTGTTCGGCCGCGTCTGGTCGACGCTGGGCTGGAATGTGCACACATACCACTCGCATATCGACGTGCACCCGCAGATCCAGGGGCGCAAGCCGTTCTGGTGGCAGTGGCATCAGGACGGCGGCCGGCAGAACCGGGAGATCGAGACCGATCCCCGGCCGCGGCTGTCGGTGAAGCTCGCGTTCTGGTTGTCCGATGTCTCGGTGCCCGGCCGGGGCAACCTGATGATCGTGCCAGGCAGCCACAAGACCAACTGGCTGCCGGGCCCGCCGCAGCGCGGGATGGTCTGGCCGCAGCCCAAAGGCGCCGTCGAGGTGACCGTGAACCCCGGCGATGTGCTGTTCTTCGACCGCCGGCTCTGGCACGCCCGCTCGGACAACTACTCGCAAGTGACGCGTAAGGTCGTGTTCTTCGGGTACACCTACCGCTGGATCGCCGTCCGCGACGAGATCGGCGATCTGCCGGAGCGGCCATGGTTCCAGGACCTCAACCCGGTGCAACGGCAGCTGCTCGGGTTCGCCGGGGACGGTTCCGGCGACCACCAGTGGGGCCACTACCCGGCCAGCACTCCGCTCTACACCGAGCTTTCCGCGCAGGGCCTGCTGGATTCCAGTCACCCGCCGCTCATTCCCTAGGTAAAAGCGCTGCCTTCCGGGTCGCCGGGGATCTTGGGTAACGTCGTTGCTGTAGTGATCCGAAGGTCCGATGTGGACATGTCATGACTCGTGCGGCCCTCCCGTTGCGGCACAACCGGAACTATCGCTGGTTGTGGCTCGGCCAGGCGGTGTCGTTGCTGGGCGACGAGGTTCTCGAGACCGCTGTCATGTTGTGGCTCGGTCTTGTCGCGGCCGGCGGGGATTCCTGGGGCCCGGCCGCGGCGGCCGGTGTGCTCGCCGCCCGGACCGTGCCAGTCCTGCTGGTCGGCCCGATGGGCGGTGTGTGTTCCGACCGGTGGGATCGCCGCCGGACCATGCTCACCACGGACGCCGTCCGGGGGACTCTCGTGACCGGGCTGGCGATCCTGTTGCTCGCCGGGGAGGATTTGCCCGTAGCGGTAAGGCTTACCGCTATCTACGCCGTCGTGGCCCTGTGCGCGGTCGCGGCCCAGTTCTTCAACCCGGCGCGATACGGTCTGCTCGCGACAGTCGTGGCCGATGAGGACCGTGAACGGATGGGCAGCCTGACGGCCGGGACCGCCGCGATGGCCACGATCGTCGGACCGACGGTGGCCGCGGGTCTGCTTGTGGTTGCGGACGTTCAATGGGCGTTGCTGGCCACTGCGGCGACTTTCGTGGTTTCCTTTGCCGCTGTGTCCCAGGTTCACGCCCCACATGTCGACAATGGACAGTCTTCGCCGACGAGTGTGTGGCGCGAGCTCCGGGACGGGTTCACGTTCTTCGCGGGCAATCAGTTGCTGCGGGTCATGCTCGTCACGACGGTCATGGTCGTCGTCGGGGTGACCGCGCTCAACACCCTGGACATCTTCTTCGTCACGAAGAACCTCCGCGCCCCGCCTGAGGTGTACGGTCTGCTGGGCACGGCTTTCGGGATCGGCTCGCTGACCGGGGCCGCCTTGTCGGCGGTGTTCGCGCCCCGGTTCAAGGCCCGCCGGGTCTACTCCCGCGGGTTCGTCCTGGTCGGGTTGCTGCTGATGCTGTACTCGCGGATGACCGCCCCGATCGGCGCGGTCATCGTCGTGTTCTTCGTGGGGTTCCCGGTCGCGGCGGTGAACTCGATGGTCGGGCCGCTGATCATGCGGGCCGCGCCGAACCACCTGATCGGCCGGGTCAGCGGTGTCCTGCAGCCCGCGATCCACCTGGCGTCGCTGAGCTCGGCCGGCCTGACCGCCTGGCTGGCCTCGGTGGCGCTGCGGGACCTGGACACGACGGTCCTCGGGATCCACTTCGGACCGATCGACACGATCTTCCTGTTCGCTGGTATCATCGTTGCCCTGACCGGTGTCTGGGCGGCACGCGTACTTAGGTAGAGTCCAGCACTGCTAGGTAGAATCCGGGCCTGTCGGGCGATCAGCCTGGCCCGTAACGTCTTCATCGTGCGCATCCTGTTCGCCGTCTTCGGGACCCGGCCGCACCTGTACCCGCTCGTCCCGCTCGCGTGGGCGTTCCGCGCGGCCGGCCACGAGGTCCGCCTGGCCAGTACTCCGCGCTGGGCCACGGACATCTCGTACACCGGCCTCTCGCCGGTCGCCGTCGGCGGCCCGCCCCAGGTGACCACGAACGCCCGCGACGACCTCGCGGCCGCCATGTTCTCGCAGCACCCCTGGCCATCCGACTGGGCCGCGAACATGGTCGACCTCGCGCCGGAACGCTTGGCGTACTTGGAATCCATCGGCCGGTATCTCATCGCAGCGGCCGCCGCCATGGTCGACGACCTCGTCGCGTTCGCCCGTTCCTGGGCGCCGGATCTGGTCGTCTACGACTCGTTCAGCTACGCCGGGCCCGTCACTGCAGCCGCACTGGGAGTTCCCGGCATACGGCATCTGTCGGGGACGGATTCCGCTCAGCGCCTGGAAATGCGTCAGCCCAGCAGCGATCCCCTGCCTGAGTATGTCTCGCTGTTCGCCCGTTTCGGCATGCCCGCGACGACCGAGCCATCGGCCACAGTGGACCCAACGCCGCCGAGCCTGCGGCTGGTGACGCCGTCGAAGCTGCACCCGATGCGCTACATGCCTTACAACGGCCCTGGCAGCACACCGGAAGGCCTGATGGGGCAACGATCCCGGCCGCGAGTGTGCGTCACTTGGGGACACACCATGTCCACCACCGGCGATGGGCTGCTGCCGTTCCGCGCGGCCATCAACGCGATCGCGATCCAAGGCATGGACTGCCTGATCGCGGCCCCCGCGCGGGAGATCGAGCTCCTTGGCCCGCTGCCGCCGTCCGCGAGGGCGTTGGCCTCGGTTCCGCTACACCTGGTTCTCCCCTACTGCGACGCGATCGTGCACCAGGGCGGCGATGGGACCGCCCTCACCGCTGCCACAACGGCGAACCCGCAACTCATCATCGCCAGCAGCCCCGAAGCGGACATGTGCGGCGGCCGGATCACCGCCGCCGGAGCAGGGATCGCGATCCGCTACGAAAGTCACGCCATGGTCAGGGAAGCGGTCCAGAAACTGCTGTCGGTGCCTGGTTACCGGGAGGGCGCCGAAGGTTTGCGCGACGAGATCGAGGCCCAGCCCACCCCGGCCGAGGTGGTTCGCTCGCTGGTCGGGGGCTAGCCATGCGGGTGCTGTTCGCGGTGGCCGGCGGACCGTCCCATCTGTACCCGTTGGTGCCGCTGGCGTGGGCCTTCCGGACGGCTGGGCATGAGGTCCGGCTCGCCGGAACACCGAAGTCGGCCGAAACCATGGCGTACACCGGACTGTCCATTGTGACCGTTGGCCACGGCCCCATACAGTCGGCCGAGGCGCGCGATGAACTGGTCACCACCGCTTACGGTCAGCCGCCTTGGCCAACAGAGTGGCCGGTGCATCCTGAACGCCTCAAGCCGGAGCAACTGAAGCTGCTGGAGGTTCTCGGCCGGTACTCGGTGGCCGTCGCCGACGCCATGGCCGACGACCTGGTCGCGTTCGCCCGGCACTGGCGGCCCGACCTGATCGTGCACGACACCCTCGCCCTCTGCGCCGAACTGACCGGCATACCCTGCGTCCGATACACGCACGGCACCCAGGACGTGTTCTGCGTCGAGCGGCGGCCATCCGGCGAACCGCTGCCCGAGTACGTCGAGATGTTCGCCCGGTTCGGCCAGGAACCACCGCAGGGCGCGCTGTTCGTCGACACGATGCCGACGAGCATGTTCCTCGGCGCCGAACGGCCTTGCGTGCCGATGCGCTGGGTCCCCTACAACGGCCCTGGCCTGGCTCCTGACGGGCTCACCAAGTCTCGGCCGAGGGTCTGTGTGACCTGGGGGATGGTGGTGGAGAGCGCCCTGGGCACGGGCGCTGCCGACCCATTCATCGACACGATCACCGCGATCGCCCGCGCGGGCGCCGAGGTCGTGGTGCTCACCAGCCCGAGCCTGGTCTCCGCGCTGGGCGCGCCCGCGCAGGGCGTCCGGTACATCTCTGGCGCGCCGCTGAACCTCGTGCTGCCGCACTGCGACGCGATCGTGCACCACGGCGGCGAGGGCACCGCGATGGCCGCCGCTGCGCTCAGCGTGCCGCACCTCGTGGTCACCCGCGAACCCCTGGATGATCAGGTCGGTGGGCGGCTTGCCCAGACCGGCGCGGCGATTCACTTGCGGCACCAAGAACTGAGCGGGGTCCGGGACGCGATCGACAAGCTGCTGTCCGATCCCAGTTATCTCGAGGCGGCGCAACGGCTGCGCGAGGACATCGAGTCCATGCCCGCGCCCGCTGACGTGGTGCCTCAGCTCATCGCCTGATCCCGGCCAGCGCCGGCTCCTGCGCCTCGAACAGGCACGGCACCTTGCCGCCGAGGATCACGTGGTAGTCCCGGACCCCGGCGAAGTCGAGCAGCGGCGTGACCCGGCTGGTGGTCTCGCCGGTCGTGGTGTCGATGAACGCCGCCCGCGTGCCGATCACGTGTCCTTTGTAGACGGCGTCGCGCAGCACCGGGAGATACGTCGAGCACTCGCGGATGGCCTCGGCGTGGGTCTTGTCGACCTGTCGCTGGTCGACATACTCCGACAACGACACCGAGTCGCTCATCTCCAGCCGCCGGAACGCGGCCGCGGCCAGGAGATGCCCGCCGTGCACGCTGGACGGCAGCGCGGACGCGAACCGGCCCCGGATCACCGCGATCCCGATGTCCTCGTACTCATGGGGCAGCTGCACCAGGAAATGCAGGAAGACCTCACAGCGGATCGGCACCCGGGGCAGCCCGGACCGGTCGTGCAGCGGGTTGATGTCCGCGAACGTCGTGTTGTAGACGGTCTTCGCGGTCACGACATCGCCGTCGGCCAGGACGATCGAGTGCACCTCGCCGGGATCGATCCTGCGCACGTGCCGGGACAACTGGA
>CBIMJO010000452.1:0-7383 GCA_966244135.1 uncultured Actinocrispum sp.
CCGTGACCTGGACCCGGGTGAGGACCACACCTGGGTTTCGGTCGAACAGTTCGAGCAGGTGCTCGACGCGGCCGTGGGCCGCGACGACGTCCGGATCACGTTCGACGACGGCAACTCCTCGGACATCGAGATCGCCTTGCCGCGCCTGCAGTCCCGCGGCCTGGACGCGGAGTTCTTCGTCCTGGCCGGACTGCTCGGCGCGCCGGGCCGGCTGACGGGTTCCGATGTGCGGAAACTCAAGGACGCCGGCATGCGGATCGGCTCGCACGGCTGGTCGCACCGGGACTGGCGGCGCATCGACCGCGCCCAGGCCGTTGAGGAAATGATTGAGGCGCCCCGGGTTCTGTCGTCGGTGATCGGCGCTCCAGTGTCCCGGGTGGCGGTACCGTTCGGGTCGTACGACCGGATGGTCCTCACCCGGTTGCGCAGTGCGGGTGCCTCAGTCGTCTATACGAGTGACGGCGGCCCGGCCAACGAGGAGACCTGGTTGCAGGCCCGGACCAGCCTGCGGCACGACATCGATCCGCAGTGGACCGCGGATGTGCTGGCGGGACAGCCCGGGCTGCGCCGTCAGGCGCGCCGGCTGGCTGCGGGGCTGGTGAAACGCACCCGTGGCGCGGCACGATGAGGTGGGCGTGACCCGAGTCGCCGTCGTGATCGTGACGTACAACAGTGCGGACACGCTCAGCTCCTGCCTCGCCTCCTTGCAGGTGGGGACTTCCGGCGTTGACCTCACCGAGATCGTGGTGGTGGACAACAACTCTCGCGACGACACGTGCGAGATCGCCAAGAACGCCACCGGTTTGCCACTGCGCGTCGTGCAACTGGGCCGCAACGCGGGCTACGCGGCGGGCCTGAACGCGGGTATCGCGTCCCTGGGCTCGCACGACGTCGTCCTGGTGATGAACCCCGACGCCCGGGTCCGCCCCGGCGCGGTCGCCACCATGACGCAGGCCTTTTCCCGGCCGAATGTGGGAATCGCCGCGCCACGCCTGGAGAACGCCGACGGCAGCCTGCAACCTTCGTTGCGCAGGCCGCCGACCGCGACCCGGGCCTGGGCCGAGGCGTTGATCGGCGGGAACCGGGCCGGCCGGTGGGGAACACTCGGTGAACTCATCATGTCGCCCGAGCGGTACGACATCGCCGGGCCGACTTCGTGGGCCACCGGCGGCGTGCTGATGATCTCGTCGGCGGCCTGCAAGGCGTTGGGACCGTGGGACGAGACGTTCCTGCTCTACGGCGAGGAGACGGATTTCGCGCTCCGGGCCGGGAAACGCGGGTTCCTGACCTGGTACACCCCCAGCGCCATCGTCGAGCACGACGGCGGCGAGTCCGGCACGAACCCCATGCTGTGGGCGCTGCTTACCGTGAACCGGACCCGCGTTGTCCGGCGGCACAACGGGTTGCTCGCGTGGCTCGGGTACTTCCCGGCCGTCGTCGTGGGTGAGGCCATCCGCGCGGCCGCCGGAAGGGCGACCGCGAAGGCCGCTCTCAAGGCCTTGGTGCGGCCGTCCAGCCGGCTCAAGGTGTTGCCGCAATGAGCCTTCAGCTGATCCCGTTCGCCAAGCTCTCCCCGGAAGACCTGGCCGAATGGGAGTCGTTGCGTGCGTCCACTTGGGACAGCCCGTACTTCGATCCGCGCTACATCGCGGCGGTAGATGCCGGTCGCCCGGTGAGCGTGTTGCGGGGCGATGGGTTCGTCCTGCCTTTGCACGTCACCGGCGCATCGGCGATTCCTGCCGGATCTCCCGGCGCGGACTTCCAGGGACCGTTGCTGGCGCAGGGCGTTCGGTTCTCGCCCAAGGCTTTGCTGACCGCGGCGGGCGTCAAGTCGTTCACGTTCGACCATCTGCTCGACAGGTATCCGGACCTTGACCCATGGGTCGAGGACCGGCGGCCTTCGCCGTACATGGATGTCACCGGTGGCCTCGACGGATACCTGAGCCGTGCGACGAAAAGCGGCAAGGACAAGATGAGCGAGGCACGGCGGCTGACCAACAAGGCCGGGCGCGACCTGGGCGAGGTGGTCTTCATCGCCGAGTCCAGCGATCCCGCCGATCTGGACCGGGTCATCGAGCTGAAACGGGACCAGTACGAGTCGACCGGCGCCCGCGACCACTTCGCCGACCCCGCCCAGCGCGCACTGCTGCATCGGCTGCTCGCCTCGGACCTCGGCGTTCTGTCCACTGTGTACGCCGGTCCACACCTGCTCGCCGCGCACTTCGGCATCCGGTCCGGTGGCGTGCTGCACTGGTGGTTCCCGGTCTATGACAAGAAGTTCGGGCCGTTGTCGCCGGGCTGGATCCTGCTGCGCGAGGTCGTCATGGCCGCGCCGGAGCTGGGCCTCACCCGCATCGACCTCGGCCGTGGCGAGGACGACTACAAACGACGGGCGATGACCGGCGCGTCGACGGTGTGCATCGGCGCGGTCACCGCGGGCACGCTTCGCACCACCATGCGCAAGGCGAGCCGCAAGGCCATCACCGCGGCGAAGTCCTCATCGATCGCGCCGCAGCTTCGGTCGATCGTCCGCAAGTTCCGCTGAAGAGAACCAAAACTTCGGCCGCGACCTCACCAGGGGTCGCGGCCGAAGCTTTCACGAAGTCAGTTCTTGCCGAGGCCGGTCCAGGCGAAGCCGGCCCGGCGCAGGACGTCCTTGTCCAGCAGGTTCCGCGTGTCGACCACGATCGGGGCGCGGACCGCACCGGCCAGGCGGGCCCAGTCGAGGGTGCGGAACTCCGGCCACTCGGTAAGGATCACCAGGCCGTCGGCTTCCTTGCCGACAAGGTAAGGGTCGTCCACGACGGTGACCGCCGACAGCTCGGGGCGCAGAGTGTCCGCACTGACTGCCGGGTCGTACGCGACCAGCTCCGCACCGGCCTGGCGCAACAGGGCCGCTACGGCGAGGGCCGGTGAGTCGCGCAGGTCGTCCGTGTTGGCCTTGAACGTCAGGCCGTAGATGCCCAGGCGGAGATGCGACAGGGAGCCGCCGCGCTTCCCAGTCACGGCCAGGCGGATCTTGTCCACGATGCGCTGGCGCTGGCGTTCGTTGGTGTCGATCGTCGCGCGCAGCAGGCGGAACTCGAAGTCGGCGGAGTCGGCGACCTGCAGCATCGCCGAGGTGTCCTTGGGCAGGCAGGAACCGCCCCAGCCCGGCCCCGGCGACAGGAACGCCTGGCCGATCCGGCGGTCGTACCCCATGCCTTCGGTCACGTCCGCGATGTTCGCGCCCAGGCGCTCGCACAGCTCGGCCATCGCGTTCACATAGGACAGTTTCATCGCGAGGAAGCAGTTCGCCGCGTACTTCACCAGCTCCGCGCTCGCCGCGTCGGTCAGCACCGTCGGCGCGCCCAGGCGAGCGTACAAAGCGGACACTCGCTCGGCCGCGTCCTGCTCGTCGCAGCCCACCACGATCCGGTCCGGGTTCAGGAAGTCCTCGACCGCCGACCCCTCGCGCAGGAACTCCGGGTTGCTCACCACCGGCACGTCGTCGCGCTTGAGCAGTTCCGCGGTGCGCTGGGAGGTTCCGACCGGCACAGTGGACTTGTTCACCACCACGGTTCCCGGCAGCAGCAGCTCGCGCACCTCGTCGATGACCGACTCGACCGTGCTCAGGTCCGCCACGCCGCCGACGCCCATCGGGGTCGGGACGCACAGGTAGACGATCTCCGCGCCCTCTTCGTGCCCGGTGACCGCGGCCTCCGCGCCGACCACAAAGGACAGCCGGCCCGCGGCCAGGCCCTCGCGGACCAACTCGGCCAGGCCCGGTTCGAGGATGTCGACCTCGGCGCGGCGCAGCCGCTCCACCTTGCCCGGGTCCACGTCACCGCAGACCACCTTGTGACCCAGCGAGGCGAGGCACGCGCCCGTGGTCAGGCCCACGTACCCGGTGCCGATCACCGAGATCCGTCTGGCGAACATTCCCAGCCCTTTCAGTCAGCGGTCGGGGTGACCCGGCGCAGGGTTCGCTCCGTGCGCAGGCCCGTGGTGCGGTGGTCACGCACGACGGCGGACCGGGACGGCACGACGGCCGGCTCGGGCTCCACGCCGAACAACGAGTCGTAAACGCTCACATAGGCCTGGGCCTGCGGGCGCCAGTCCAGCACCTGCTCGGCCCTGGCCCGCCCGGCACGCCCCAGCCGCTGCCGGCGCTCGGGGTCGTCGAGCAGTTCCACCACAGCCTTGGCGAAGCCGTCGACGTCACCGGGCTCCAGGTACTCCGCGCACTCGCCGGCCGACACCACTGTCTCAGTGAGACGGTAGGCGACAACCGGCAGCGCGTACGCCATGTACTCCATCGTCTTGTTCATTGTGGACACGTCGTTGAGCGGGCTCAACGGGTCCGCGGAGAGACCAAGTGACGCGGTGGACAGGTAGTCCGCGATTTGCGGCGGTCCCACGCGTCCGGTGAAAGTCACGTAGTCGTCCAGGCCCATCTCGTGGCACTGCTGCTTGAGCTCGTCCAGGCAGTCGCCGAAGCCGAGCAGCGCGAACTGGACGTCCTCGCGGCCGTGCTCGCGCACGATCTTCTGCGCCACTTCCAGCACGCCGTCGACGCCGTCCTGCGGGCCCATGATTCCCAGCCAGGCCACCAGGTGCTGGCGGCCGTTGCGCAGCTCCGG
Organism: uncultured Actinocrispum sp.; assembly: GCA_966244135.1. Taxonomy (GTDB): domain Bacteria; phylum Actinomycetota; class Actinomycetes; order Mycobacteriales; family Pseudonocardiaceae; genus Kibdelosporangium. The sequence goes on from CBIMJO010000452.1 coordinate 4,623, forward strand.
CTTGGGCTCGCCCGGATTCATCACCGAGGTGTCCGGTCCGGACCGGACGACCGTGGTGTGCTCGGGCGGCACGCTGCCGCGCTCCCAGGCGATGCGCTGGTAGGACTGGTTGGTCGAGATGACCCGGTCGGCGGTGTGGAACGTCTTGCGCTCCAACCAGTACAGCCCGGCCAGTTGGACTTTCCCGGCCAGGCCGGACGGTTCGCCGAACCGCGACCGGAACACCTCGGGGTTGAGGTCGTGGTGGTCGAACACGAAGCGGACGCCCCGGGAGCGCCACAGCCGCGCCAGGGCCCAGTACGTGTCCGGCGGGTTGCACGCCTGGATCACGTCGAAACGCTCGCGCCGCCACACCTTCATCGTCAGCCGCGCGGTGCGCAGCCAGCAGTAGACGAACTCGAGCAGGTACCCGAGCACGCCCCTGGCCTGTGGTGGCGGTGCGTACTTGTAAAGGTGCACACCGGATAACTCCTGATACCGGGAGTCACCAGGCCCTTTTGGACAGATCACCGACACGTGGTATCCGGCCGCGGTCAGCGCCTGGCACTCCAGCCAGACCCTGCGGTCCAAGGGAACCGGCAGATTCTGGACGATGATCAGCACATGCCCACGAGTCACCTGGGAGCCTCTTCCTACGATCCGGCCCGACAATTGCCTTGTCGCGGAAAACGCGTCCGGGGTTACTGTTTCCGGCAAACCCCGGCCACTGCGTCCGTTCGGGTAGTCACCAGGTCACAGCGTCAGCGGCGCGGCCGTGAATAACTACTCGAGTACGGCAGGCGAATGGCCTAACGCCGTATGCGTGAACGGCTGAAACCAATGCACAAAAGGGAATGTGACCGTTGCACCTACGGGCAGGGTTGTGCGTTCCGCATCACCCGCGTGAGTACATTCCGGCTAACGGCTACCCCGGTCGGCCGACCATGTGGCATCGCTGCCGCGAAGCCGCCGCCAGCGCGTCAGAGTCTTGTCGACGAACATTACTGTGAGAAAGCACACTGCGGCGAAAACACCGACCTGCCTGCGGCGCACCAGTGTCAGCAGGGAACCCAGGCCCATGGGTGGATCTTCTGCCTTGCGCCCCAACCGATCCAGTTCCTGGTTGCCCAGCCGGACGCGGGCCCGCCTGCGGATCAGGGCTTTCAGGCTGCGGGCCGGGCGTACCACTGAGCGGGCACCCTCGACCGACTGCCGTTCACTCGCCGAGAACGAACGCTGCACGTACCCGTCATCCGAGATCACTTGCGGCAGCGGGAAAACCCGCTCGTGCGCCTCCTTGCTCAACAGGTACGCACCAGTGCCGGTCAAACCCCGCTGTGCCGCGGCCATCTTCTCGAACACCTGATGGAATCGTTTGGTCACAAGCGAACAGCCGCTCAGGTCATATGTGGGCACGGGCGAGCACGCCAGTGCGCCGCGGTCCAAGGCGGTGACCATACGCCGCAACGACTCGGTGTCCAGGTCGACGTCGGCGTCCAGGTACAGCCGGGGGAACGCGCGGCACTCGGCGTCGCCGAGGTTGAGCGCGTGCGCCTTGCCGCCGATGGGCGTCTCCACCACGCGGGCGCGTTCGGCGCGCGCGATCTGCGCCGTGCGGTCCTCGCACGCGTTGGCCACCACGACGACGTCCAGCTCACCCGGCTTCGCCGTGCTGGTCAGGGTGCGCAGGCACCGGGCGATCACCGACTCCTCGTTGTGCGCGGCGATCACCACGCTGGCAATGGGTTCACCCACGTGGTCCACTATCGCACCGGCACCGGCGAGGCCGCGTTCGGGATGACCTCCCGCGCGGGCGCGGAGCCGTCCGCGGGCACGAAGTAGATGGCGGTCTTCTGGTTGTTGATCGCCGCCCCATAGGCCAGCGTGCTGTCGTTCAGCCAGGCCGCCTGGTCGTCGATTCCGCTGGTCCCGGGCAGCACCTGCTCCTTGCGTGTGTCCAGGTCCAGCACCACCAGCTCCCACGGCCGGGTCTGGTTCGGCCGCTTCTTGTAGGCCACTTTCGTGCCGTCCGGGGACAGTGACGGGCATTCCGCGTTCTGCCGGACCGACTGCAGGGTCTTCGTGGTCAGATCGCCGCGGACCAGGTAGGTGCTGCCTTCGGTGGCGAGGGTCGCGTAGAACGTGTTGTCGTCCGATGCGACGGTGATACCCCAATAGTTGATGTCGGCCGCCGTGGTCACCTTGCCGTTGACGGTCGCGGTGTAGTGCTCGATGGACTCGATGAGCTCACCGCTGCGCACGTCGAACGCACCGGCGCGAGTCGAGAATCCGCCCGGCACGGTGTACGAGTCGCCGGTGACGAACGAGGTCCACGAGACGACGTTGCCGGACGCGGAGACCCGTGCGCGGGACGGTATCCCGGGCAGCGGGACGGTCCTGATCTCCTTGCCGTCCTTGCTGATCGCGGCCTCGTAGCTCGGCCCCGGCCCGGCCAGCCGCAGGCACACCGAGGTCCGGCCCGACTGGTAGTACCGCTGGCACTTCAACGGCGTGACCGTTTTCGGCCCGCCCGGCTCGGCGGTCTTGACCGTCATCACCCGGTCCTGGCCGTTGGCGACGTCGATGTACATCAGGTCGCCGGACACCGGCGGCGGCGCGTTCGCCGTCACCGTGGGCTGGCTCGCCGCGGTCCACGCCACATAGGCGCCACCGCCCAGCAGCAGCTCCACGATCTCGACCACACCAACCAGGACGCGATGTCCCGACTCCCACGTCCTCAAGCCGGCCTCCGCACCAGGAACACCACCATCACCAGCGCCGC
>CBIMJO010000453.1:0-7376 GCA_966244135.1 uncultured Actinocrispum sp.
TTGGCGCGCGGGTCGTAGTTCTTGTAGACCCGGTGGCCGAAGCCCATCAGCTTGACGCCGTCCTCCTTGTTCTTCACCTTCTTGACGAAGGAGTCGACGTCGCCGCCGGAGTCCCGGATGCCCTCGAGCATGTCCAGCACCGCGCTGTTCGCGCCGCCGTGCAGCGGGCCGAACAGGGCGTTGATGCCCGCGGAGATGGACGCGAACAGGTTGGCCTCCGACGAGCCGACCAGCCGCACCGTCGAGGTGGAGCAGTTCTGCTCGTGGTCGGCGTGCAGGATGAACAGCAGGTCCAGGGCGCGGGCCAGGGTCGGGTCCACGTCGTAGGGCTCGGCCGGGAAGCCGAAGGTCATCCGCAGGAAGTTCTCCACCAGGCCCAGCGAGTTGTCCGGGTAGAGGAACGGCTGGCCCACCGACTTCTTGGAGGCGTAGGCCGCGATGGTGGGCAGCTTGGCCAGCAGGCGGATGGTGGAGATCTCGGTCAGCTCGTCGGTGACCGGCCGGAGCGTCTCCGGGTAGAACGTGCCCAGCGCGGAGACCGCGGAGGACAGCACCGGCATCGGGTGCGCGTCGCGCGGGAAGCCGTCGAAGAACCGCTTCAGGTCCTCGTGCAGCAGCGTGTGCCGGCTGATCTTCTGGGTGAAGTCGGCGAGCTGGGCCTGGGTGGGCAGCTCACCGTAGATCAGCAGGTAGCTGACCTCGATGAAGGTGGAGCGCTCGGCCAGCTGCTCGATCGGATAACCGCGGTAGCGCAGAATGCCGGCGTCGCCGTCGATGTACGTGATTTCCGAAGAGCATGCGGCGGTGTTCACGAAGCCGGGGTCCAGCGTGACCAGTCCGGTCTTCGCCAGGAGCTTGCCGAGCTCGATGCCGTTCGAGCCCTCGGTGGCGGGTACTACCGCCATTTCGAGCTCGCCGCCGTCGTGGTGAAGCGCGACGGTACGGGTACCGGATTGCGGCGCGGTCGTCGCGTCGGGCATGAACGTCCCTCTCCCGATCGGTCTGGGCGGTGATTGGCGAATCAGGCCACGTGCGTGCCGGTCGAAAGTCCTCGCCGCACCGCAGCACCGCCCCATTGGGGTCCTGTCAACCCCCAACGCTAGTGCTCCGGCGGCGAATCTCCCAGTGCGCCGTTACGTAGGACACGGCTGGTGGGACGCTTCTCACATCGATTCACAGAACGATTCAGTTGTTCAAGGCCAGCTCGGCCGCAAAGGGCGGCTCGGCACCGGCCCGCGACACCGTTATCGCCGCCGCCGCGCCGGCGAAACGCAATGCCTCTCGCCAGTCATTCGCAGTAAGACCGTGCAATTGTTCGACGGTGCGGATGTCTTTTGTATACAACCAAGCGAGCAGTGCGCCGTGCACGGTGTCGCCCGCACCGATCGTGTCGACCACCGTCGCGGGCGTCCCGGGAACTTCGACAAGTTCACCCGCATCGGTGACAACAGCGAGCCCATTGCTGCCTCGGGTGAGCACCACCGGACCCGGCCAGGCCCGCGCCGCCTCGATCGGGTCGCCCTGCGCGATCCAGGCGGCGTCCTCCTCGGACAGCTTGAGCAGGCTCACGTGCGGCAGCCAGCTCGCGAACCGGGCCCGGTAGGCGTCCGGGTCGGCGATCAGCACCGGGCGGATGTTCGGGTCGAGCACGGTCAGCACCTTCGAGCGGCGCATCAGCTCCTCGTACGCGCTCGCCCCCGGCTCCAGGACCAGTGACAACGTGCCCAGCGAGAGGATCGTCGCCTCGGGCAGCTCGGCCGGGACCTCGAACAGCCGGTCCGCGGTGCCCTCGACGTAGAACGTGTACTTCGCCGAGCCGTCCGCGGCCACGCTGGTCAGCGCGAGCGTGGTCGGCTCGGGCCCGCGCTGCAGGTACGTAGTGTCCACATTGGACTCTCGCAGCCGCTGGACCAATGCCTCACCGAACTCGTCGGTGGAGATGCGGGACAGGAACGTGGTGGGCACACCGAGCCGCCCGGCGGCCACCGCCACGTTGTAGGGACCGCCGCCCAGGGCGGGCAACAACGCGCCAGGTTCGTTCTTCGAGGGCACCAGGTCGACCAGGGCCTCACCACCGACAACGATCACCGGCACAACCTACCCCGGCTAGTAGTGTGAGCAGGTCCAATGCACTGTTTATAACGGAGAACCCGCGATGGCAGTCGAACGTTTACTCCCGGACACCGAAGCTGAGGACCTCATCGCTCTGGTCCGGGAGATCGCCACTGATGAACTGAAGCCGCTGGCCGCCGAGTACGAGGAGAAGGAGCGCTTCCCGCGTGAGCAGTTCCGCCTCCTGGGCCGCAGCGGGCTGCTGGGACTGCCCTATCCCGAGGAGTACGGCGGCGGGGGCCTGAGCTACGAGGTCTACCTGCAGGCCCTGGAGGAGATCGCGGCCGCCTGGCTGACCGTCGGCGTCGGCCTTTCCGTCCACACGATGTCCTGCTACGCCCTGGCCACGCACGGCACCGACGAGCAGCGGTCCACCTGGCTGCCGGACATGCTGGGCGGCGACCTGCTCGGCGCGTACGCCCTGTCCGAGACGAACGCCGGGTCGGACGCGGCCGCGCTGTCCACGCGCGCGGTGCTGGACGGCGCGGACTACGTGATCACCGGGACCAAGGCGTGGATCACGCACGGAGGCGAGGCGGACTTCTACACGACCATGGTCCGCACCTCCCCCAACGGCAGCCACGGCATCAGCTGCCTGCTCGTTCCGGCTGACACACCCGGGCTGTCGGCCGGCGCACCGGAACGCAAGATGGGCATGACCGGCTCGACCACCGCCCAGATGATCTTCGACGGCGCCCGCGTGCCCGCGACGCGGCTGGTCGGCGCGGAGGGCGACGGGCTCAAGCTCGCGCTGACCGCGTTGAACTCCGGCCGCCTCGGCATCGCCGCGTGCGCGGTCGGCCTGGCGCAGGCGGCGTTGGACGAGGCCGTGGCGTACACCAAGCAGCGGAGCCAGTTCGGCCGCGCGGTGATCGACTTCCAGGGGATGGAGTTCCTGCTGGCGGACATGGCCGCCGCCGTGGACTCCGCCCGCGCCACGTACCTGGACGCGGCGCGCCGCCGCGACCGAGGCCTGCCTTTCAAGCGCCAGGCGTCGATCGCGAAGCTCGTGGCCACCGACGCGGCGATGAAGGTGACCACCGATGCCGTGCAGGCCTTGGGCGGGGCCGGTTACACCAAGGACTTCCCGGTGGAGCGGTACATGCGCGAGGCCAAGGTCCCGCAGATCTTCGAGGGCACCAACCAGATCCAGCGAATGGTGATCGCCCGTGAACTGAAGAACGCGTAGTCCCGGAGGGCGCCGTCCCACCGGGCGGCGCCTTTCCCGGGCTTGCCTCCGGCCCCCGAAATCCAGCGTACCGACGAGCACCGACAAAACCGGCCCGCAGCGCCCCGCTCATCCACACCCCACCACCCAGCCACGCGACCCCGACCGTTCACAGCCCGCCCAGCCGAGCGAGACGGTGGTTCACCGCCGCTATCCAGCGGTGCAGGCCCAGTTGCCCACACCGCCCGCCACCCGGCCGTTCACACCCCGCCCAGCCATGCGGCCGGTCGCCCACCGCCCGCTATCCATCCGTCCGAGTCCGGCCGTCCACAGCCCGCCCGGATGTGCGGACCCGTTGCCCACACCCCGCTATCCAGCGGTGCGAGCCCGGTTGTCCACAGGCCGCCCGGCCGTGCAGGCCTGGTTGTCCACATCGCGCTACCTAGCGGTGCGAGTCCGGTTGTTCACAGCCCGCCGATCTGTGCGGCCCAATCGCCCACCGCCCGTCGGTTATTCGGCGTACCAGGGGGATTTGGTGATTCCCTCGTTGATTTCGTCGTCGTAGTGGTAGACCTCTTCGCCGTTGACCCAGACCCGCAGCGCGCGGCTCATCACGTCCAGGGGGTCGCCGGACCACAGCACGATGTCCGCGTCCATACCTGGGGCGAGGGCGCCGACGCGATCGTCCAGGCCGAGGATTTCCGCGGGGTTGATGGTGATGGCCTTCAGTGCGGTGTCGGTGTCGAGGCCTTCCTTTACCGACAATGTTGCCTGGTGCACCAGGAAATCGATCGGCACGACCGGGTGGTCGGTGGTGATGGCGATTTTCACGCCCGCGCGGGCGAGGATTCCCGGGTTGCGCAGTGAACGCCGGTTCACCTCGACTTTGCTGCGGCTGGTGAACAACGGGCCGATGATCACCGGGATGTCGCGGGCCGCCAGGGTGTCCGCCATCAGGTGGCCTTCGGTGCCGTGGTTGACGACCAGGCGGTAGCCGAACTCGTCGGCCAGGCGGATCGCGGTGGCGATGTCGTCGGCGCGGTGAGTGTGCTGGCACCACGGGACTTCGCCGCTGAGCACTTGCGCGAGCACCTCGTAGGTCGGGTCGCGGTCGAACGGCTTGTCCTCGGCCGCCGCGTGATCGCGCTTCTTGACGTAGTCCTGGGTCTTGACGAACGCGTCCCGGATGACCGCGGCGACGCCCAGGCGCGTCGAGGGGAGCTTCTTCTGGTCCCCGTACACGCGTTTCGGGTTCTCGCCGAGCGCACTCTTCACGCTCGCCGGCGTCTTGATCAGGATGTCCTCGACTGTCCGGCCCCACATCTTCACCGCGGCGGTCTGGCCGCCGATCGGGTTGCCGGACCCGGGCTTGCACACCATGGTCGTGACGCCACCGGCCAGCGCGTCGCGGAAGCCCTGGTCGTCCGGGTTGATGCCGTCGATGGCCCGCAGCCGCGCGCCGTTCGGGTCGGTCATCTCGTTGTAGTCCCGGCCCTCCCAGCCGATCCCCTCCTCACCGACCCCAGCGTGCCCGTGCGCCTCGACGAACCCGGGCAGCACCCACGTGCCGGCGGCGTCGACGATCTCGGCGTCGTCCGGCACCTCGACGTCCGCGTCGGCCCCCACAGCGACGATCTTCCCGTTCTCGATCAGCACGATGCCGTTCTCGACGGCCTCACCCTTGATCGGAACGACGTACCCACCAGTGATTGCGACTGTCACAGTTGGACACCGTACTAGGGCAGACCCCATGGTGTGGTGATGGTTTCCGCGGGCACGTCCCGCGCCCGCAGGTCGGGCCTGCTCCCGGCGCTGGTCACGACGGCCGCCGAGTCCCGCGGCAGGTCCACCGCGATGGTGTCCGGGGCGAGGACCCGCCAGGGCAGGGTCCTGCCGTGATCGTCACGAACGTCCAGGTCGCCGGTCATCCCGTGGCGCAGCACGAGCGGTTCGCCGGCCTCGCTGCGGACCCTGATCCACTCGGTTCGCCCGTCCCGCCGGGAGGCGTCGACGAGGAACGCGCCCTGGGTGCGCAGCCCGGCGATCGAGGCATCCGGCCACGGGACCGCGGGAAACACCTTGACCACGTTGGGATCGCTGTCGACGAGCATGTCCAAAACGGACTGTGCCGCGGTCAGCGGGCTCTCGATGGCGAGGTTCGAGCCCTCCTTGTACGTGGTGTTCGGCATGATCTGGGCCACGCCGATCACGTTGCGGTCCAACAGGAACCGCAGGAAGCTCAGCGCCTGCGCGGGCTGACCCATCAGCGAGCTCATCGACGAGGCGGCCGGGTAGCTGTACCCGGCCCACGCCGAGCGCATGCCCGACCAGTGCTCGAAGCTGCGCCGCATGATGTCCCGGTCGGCCGGGTTGTCCCAGGTCCGCTCGCGCAACGGATGCATCCACAGCAGGTGCGAGAAGTGCCGGTGCGACTCGGTGAGCGCCACCCCGTCGCCGATCATGACCCCGTCGGCGTTCTCGTGGTACGGCGTCAGCCTGGCCGCGACATCCCGCCAGCGCGGGATGTTCGGGTCGCCGGTGGGCGCGATCTGCGGCAGAAGCGTGCTGGCCCAACGGATCAGCGACAGGTCATACGTGCAGTCGGCCGCGTCGGCGTACTCCGGCGAGCGCGTCAACGGCAGGTGCAGCTTGCCGTCGTTGCCCTCGACGAGGAACTTCAGGTAGAAGTTCAGTGCCTTCGACAGGACCGGGTAGAGGACCTCGTCCCGGACCCGGCGATCCATGGTGTGCCGGTAGGAGACCCACACGCTGTGCATGGCCCACAACAGGTTCCCGGTCTGATCGGTCTTTGTGGACGTTCCCGGCACGCCGACAGTCGCGTTGCCCGGGATCGACGAACCCAGCTTGGGACCGCCGGACCTCAGCGTGCGATCTCCCGGGTGCGACAGGGCGTAGGTGTTGCCATCGCGGTAGTCAGGCGGGACGGAAAGCGCCAGATTCTCGTGGTAGCGCTGGAAAGTCGTTGTCACGGCGTCGAGTTCGGGATGGTTCGAGCCGTTGATGAACGGGTACGCGACCTGGACGTTGAGATTCCACCAGACGGCGGTCCAGCTGCCGCCGCCGTCCGGGAACCATGGGCCCCACTCGGTCACGACCGGCGCGTTCATCCTGGTGGCACAGGCCATCTTGTACAGCTGGATCCAGTAGAACCGTTGAACCAGCTTGTCCGGCACAGATACCAGGCTGCGAGTGTAGAACTGGTTCCACCAGGCGCGATGGCCGCGGACGAGCATCTGCAACGGGGCCGCCAGCACCCGCCGGATGGTCGTGATCGCGTCGGACAACCCGGTGCCGTCCGGGTATCCATACGAGACGGTCGCGGCCAAGAGTCGTTGCGTGCCAACCTGTTTGGTCTGCCACACGGTGCTGTAGCCACCGCCCGCCGCCAGCGGCTGTTCGGTGAAGTGAGCTTCGCCTGCGGTGCCTGTATTCGGGGTGGGGTTGGCCGTGTACCCCGGTGGGACGCGGATGGTTCTCGTTGTACGCGAGGGCATCGGGTGGAAGCCCCAGTCCGCGTCGCCGGTCGTGGACACGAGGAGCGTGCTGCGGTCGTTGTGCACCAACGCGGTGAACTTCAAGCTGCCCTGGGTGGTGGTGACCGTGCCAGTGAGCTCGGCGTTCCACAGGTCCAGGGTCCAGTCCACAGCGGTGATCGCGCCCGGGAAGGTCAGCGTGAGGTAGCCGATCGGCAGGCGGGACAGGCCGATCGCGGCCTCCCACTGCGCTCTTTGGTCCTGCACAAGGCCATGGCTGAGCATGAAGCGCAGGACGTTGGGCTCGGCACCCTTGTAGACCTGTACGCCCAGGAAACCGTTGCCCAGGAAGGGACTGTTGTCCCAGCCGGTCGGGATCCGGCGCCAGACCATGTTCGCGTCCCGCACGATCCGCTGGGGGGGCGCCTTCCTGCTGGCGTTCATCGTCTTCCACATCCTGCACTTCACCACGCTCACGATCTTTCCGAGCTACAGCGAGACGGACGTCTACACGAACGTCATTCGCGGCTTCTCCGTCTGGTGGATCGCGCTGATCTACGTCGCCGCGATGATCTTCCTCGGGCTGCACCTCTACCACGGCA
>CBIMJO010000454.1:0-7368 GCA_966244135.1 uncultured Actinocrispum sp.
TGCGAACGTGCCGCCGAACCCGCGGAACTGCCCCACCCGCCGGACCACCCGCAGCCTCGGCGTTCCGGCCTCACCCGGCGCCCGCCAGGGATCGGTCGAGTCCACTTCGGACGCGCCCAGCAGAACGGTCAGCACCTCCGGCCGGAGCCGGCCGGCAGTGTCCAAAGCGGACGCACGCAGGACGGCCAGCCCGTGCCGCCAAGCCGCGACGCCGCCCGCGTCCAGCAGTTCCTCGGTGGACTCGACCAATGGGGCGACCGTCGTCATCGCCGCGATCCAGCTGGGTGCGTCGCCGCCGGACTCCAAGTGGTGCAACGCGTTCGCCATGGCCACCGCCACTCGGCGCGGTTCCAAAGCCACGAACCTGGCCACCCCGGCAAGCACCTGGGCGAGTCCGGCGGGCGGGCGGCCGTGAGTGGCGAAGGCCAGGTCCACCAGCGCATCCGTGACCGCGACCGGGTCTCCGCCCTGTGCGGCCGCGGCATTGACCGCCGGTCCGACCTCCACCCGGAGGTGCTCCAGGAAAGCGCTTGCGTCCAGCTGCCGGGAGCGGTGCTTGGCCAGCGCGGCCTGGAACGGGGTCATTTCTTCCAACGCAGCCACGCCCGGTAGTTCACGTACCGCTGGTGCAGGTACTTCAGGGCGAGCGCGTCGTCGTAGACGTGCCCGTACAGCTTGCGGTTGCGGCTCCAGTCCCCCAGCAGCGATTCGATGACCGCCAGGCGTTTCTCCACCTCGGGTTCGTCCACTGTGTCCAGTCCGAGCTCGAACTGGGCCAGCAGGTCGCCGACCGGGTCGTTGACGTCCAGGTCGAGCCGGTCGTACTCGGCGCAGGCCCGCTCGAACAGGCTGCGGATCCAGCTGACCCGGTCGGTCCGGTAAGGACGCTGGGCCGGTTCGTCCAACGCGGGTGCCTGCTCGTCCTGGCCCAGCTTGTCGTGCAGGACGAACGGCAACACGGCGGCCAGGTCGTCCAGCCCGACCTCGGACCGGCCGCGGAAGTACGCCAACGCCTTCGCGTACGTCAGGACACTTTGGAGGGCCCGGACCGACAGCCCGCCAAGCGTTTGCGCGCCCAGGTCGGCGATTCGGTCGCGGCCGGTCTCGCTGGCCGACAGCAGGTGCACGTCGACCCCGGCGAGCTTCGCGGTGTCCTTGGTGCGGTACTCGAACTGCTCGCCCGCGGTCTCCAGCAGCTCGAACTGGGCCGAGAAGAACTCCAGCCGCCGGCGCACCTCGGCGGGCAACGGGACGCGCAGGATCTCGGCGTACATCCGGTCGTGCTCGGCCTCGGTGAACACGATCTCCGGCGGCACGACCTCCTCCGGCCGCAGCCGCTGCTCCACGCGTTCCTGCAGCTCACCGAGGAACCGCGAGTTGAACGCCAGCGCGTGCACGACCACGTCGATGCGGTCCTTCAACGCCTCGATGACCTGGTACGTGCCGCCGCCCGCGTCGTCGTTCGCGGTCAGGTACCAGGCCGAGTCGGCCGACTCGTAGACCTGGTCGAACACCTCCGCGTACCCGTCCGACATCAGCGTGAGCAGCGCGGACTGGGTCCGGGTCGGGATCCGGTTGTACTCGTCGACGATCTTGACCCGCATGCCCAGCCAGGTCCGCCAGGCCACGTCGATGTCGGCCATCCGCTCGGCCTTGATCAGGTCACCCGGCAACGGCGTGCCCAGCAGGTCCGAGATGGTCAGCTGCGGATGGCCGTGCTGCATCGCCCGCCGCACGTCCCGCAGCGGATACCCGGCCAGCACCCCCATCAGGATCGCGCTGGCCGTCTTGCCGCGCCCCGGCCCGCCCACGAGCAGGCACCGCCGCCGCACCGCGAACGTCAGCAACGGCACCAGCACGAAGCTGGAGTAGCTCTGCCCGCTCGGCAACGTCAACCGGGCCTTCGAGTCGCCGAGCTGGAAGGAGGCGCTCGGCCCCTCGGCGAACTCCAGGTCGTAGTGCGGGCTGATGATCGCGTGGTTGACGATCCAGAAGTACGCCTGCCGCAGCTTCTCGTCGAGCTGCACGGCCGGTCCCGCCGCGCTGCCGTCGGTCAGCGGACCGGCGTACAGCGCGGCGACGTCGAACTCCTCATGCGGAGCTGTCGAGCCCGGCAGTGTCGGCGCCTGCGACACATGGCGGTAGGTCGGTTGCACCCGGCCATCATGCCTGTTCAGCTCAGCTGGTGATGTCCTTACGGGTGAACTTGCGGACAGCGAGAACGCCAAAGACCGCGGCGTAGCAGACCGCCGAGAAAGCGCCCCTGGTCATCTGGGACCAGTCGATGTCCCGGGAGATCAGGTCCGACCAGGCGAACGCGTAGTGGGTGGGCAGGTAGTTGCGCAGGTCCTCCAGCGCGGTGATCTGGTCGAGGATCTGCGAGACGATCGCGACCAGCACCGTGCCGCCGACCGCGCCGAGGGGCGCGTCGGTGGAGGCGGACAGGAACAGTGCCAAAGCCGCCACCCACAACAGGTTCACCGCGATGTAGATGGTCGAGCCGAGGATCGCCAGTACGCCGTCGGAGAACGAAACGGCGTCACCGGTGGGCGACACCGCCTCGCCCGCGCCGTACCAGATCACGCCGACCAGCAGCGACACCGCGGGCAGGACCACCAGTGCCACGAACGACAGCAGCCCCGACGTGATCGCCTTCTGCCGGATCAGCCGGTACCGCGGGATCGGCATCGCCAGCAGGTATTTCAGGCTGGACCAGGACGCCTCGGACGCGATCGTGTCGCCGAAGAAGATCGCCACGATCATCGGCAGCAGGAACGAGCACGACACGAACAGCGCGGTGACCGTGAAGTTCGGCGCGCTCGCGGTGGCCAGGTCGATGAACCCGCCGGACCGGTTGTTCGGGTTGGCCGAGCCGATCTCGAAGGAGATCACGAGCACGAACGGCAGCAGCACCAGCAGCCCCAGCATCAGCTGGGTCCGGCGGCGGCGCAGCTGCCGGGCGAGTTCGACGCGCAGGCGCAGGGTCCGGCCGGCCTTGTAGCCGGCGACCGAACCGTCCGCCTGCACCGCGATGTGCTCGTGCGACGCGACTTCCTCCATCCCAGCAATGGCGCTGGGATCGGTGTGGACGTTGTTCTCACTCATTTGGCGTTATCTCCCACCAGTTCGAGGAACGCGTCCTCCAAGCGACGCCTCGGTCCGGCCTGCTCGACCGACACTCCCGCGCGAACCAGCGCACTCAACGCCTCCGCACGCGGAGTCCCGTCGAGGTTGGCGTGCACCTGGCCGCCGTCGATCTCGACGTCCGTGACGCCGTCGATCGACTTCAGCACGGAGGCCGCCTCGACCGGCTGGTCCACCCGGAACGTCGCCTCGCCGCCGACCGCCGCGATGTCCGCGACCTCGCCCGCCGCGACCAGCTTGCCGCGGTGCATCACCACAACGTGCGTGCAGGCCTGTTCCACCTCGGCGAGCAGGTGGCTGGACACCAGCACCGTGCGGCCCGTGGCCGCGTAGCGCTTGAGCACCTCACGCATCTGGTGGATCTGGGGCGGGTCGAGGCCGTTGGTCGGTTCGTCGAGTACGAGCAGGTCCGGCAGGCCGAGCATCGCCTGCGCGATGGCGAGCCGTTGCCGCATACCCTGGCTGTACGTCCGGACGCGACGCCGCACGGCCGCGCCGAGACCGGCGATCTCGATGGCCTCCTCGAAGTGCGCCTGCTCGCTCGGGCGGCCGGTGGCCTCCCAGTACAGCCGCAGGTTCGCCTCGCCGGACAGGTGCGGCAGGAACCCGGAACCCTCCACAAAGGACCCGATCCGGGACAGCACCGGCGCACCCGCGTACACCTTGTGGCCGAACACCCGGATCGAGCCGTCGGTCGGCCGGATCAGGCCCATCAGCATCCGCAGCGACGTCGTCTTGCCCGCGCCGTTCGGTCCGAGCAGGCCGAGCACCTGCCCCTGTTCGACGCGGAAGGACAACCCGTCCACCGCGCGCAGCCCACCCGGGTACGACTTGGACAGACCCTCGATCACCAGCGGCACATCGGCCAGTTCCGGGTCCATGTCGTCCGCGCGGCGCCGCCGGACCGCGAACACGATCCCGGCGATCAGCAGCAGCCCGAGCACAACCCCGATACCGACCAGGGCGAACATCGGCGGCGGGTTGGTCGACTTGGTCCCGTTCACGACCGGCACCTGCAGCGACGGTTCGGCCAGCGACACCATGTAGGCCGCGGGCTGCGACGGCAACGCGTACGCCTGGTCGGTCGACGCGATCGCGACCTCGATCCGGTGGTCCGACTCGATCGGGCGAACAATCCCGGGCAGCGTGACCGTGACGTCCGCGGGCAGCTGCGAGATCCGCAGCGGGGACACCACCGAGGCGGGCAACGTCCGTGACCCGTCCGAGCCCACGTCGTACAACTTGGCGAACAACACCACACCATCGGGCGAAGCCGGTTGGCCCGGCAGGGGCTCGACATGTAGGCGGATCGTGGACGAGCCACTGATCAGCAGCTGGCTCGTCTGCACATCACTGCGGAACCGCGCGACCTGGCCCGGCAGGTCGATGGCCAGCCGCCCAGCGGTCCGCGAGGACCCGCCGATCACCGAACCCAGGCCCGGCATGCTGCTGATCGACGACGGGTTGCCGCCCGGCGGGTTGATCACCACCTGCGGCTGCCCGTTCAACGCGACGGCCTGCCGGGTGGTCTGCGAATCGGCCAGACCGGGGTAGGTCGGCGTGGTGACCGTGCGAATGGACGGCGCACCCTGCGCCCGCAGCGCGCCCTGAACGGCGTACTCGAACTTGGTGCCCGGGTCGGCGCCCTCGCCGCGCAGGTGGAAGTCGAACCAGTCGGCGATCTCGGTCCGCAGCGCCGGTCCGGGCTTGCCGCCGTCGTGGCCGCCGGAGTACCAGACCACCTTGACCTTGCCGCCGGCCTGCGAGATCTGCCGGGCGTTGGCGTCGGACTGGTCCAGGCCGAACAGGGTGTCCTGCTCGCCCTGGATCAGCATGGTCGGCTTGGTGATCTTGCTGTTCACCGAGGCGGGGGACACCGACTTCAGCAGGTCGAGCGTCTTCTGGCTGGCCCGGCCGGTCGTGGCCATCTCGGTGTAGGCGGCGCAGATCTCCGCTGTGAACTTGCCGCACGGGCCGAACGACTGCGGCGGGAAGCCACGGCCCTGCCCCTGCTGGGGCGCGTCGATCGGGCTCGTCGCGGGCGCGTTCTGGTTCTGCACGGTTCCGGACTCGGCCGCGTCGGCCGAAGGGTCGGCGAACCCGGCGCCACCCATCCCCGCGGCGAACAGGATTCCGGCCCAGGACCGCTTGAACACCCCGTCCGGCGTGGCCGCGCCCGCGGACGGGGTGCCCGCCAGCTGCGCAGTCGTCGCCGAGTTCGGGATCAGCGCCTGGGACAGGTCGTTGTAGGTGATCACGGGCACCAGCGCGTCCACGCGGGGGTCGCTGCCGGCGAGCAACAGCGAGATGGCGCCACCATACGAACCGCCGGTGATGCCGATCCGCGGGTCACCGGGGGCGTCCAACTGGACCTCTGGCCGCTTGGCGAGCCAGTCGACCAGCTGCTTGGTGTCCTGCACCTCATAGTCGGGGGAGTTCAGGGCGATCTCGCCGGAGCTGCGGCCGAACCCACGGGCCGACCAGGCCAGCACGACGAAGCCCCGCTGAGCCAGCTCACGCGCGTCGCCGTCGACGCTCTCCTTGCTGCCGCCGAACCCGTGGGCGACCAGAACGGCCGGCGCCGGGGTGCGTTCGGGCAGGTAGAGACGGCTGTCCAGGTCGATCGGCTGATCGTGGGCCGGGCCGTCGGTGACGTGCAGGGTCTGATCCTCGGTCCGGATGTTCGGACCTGATCGGCCGGAGTTCACCCATACCAGGACTCCGGCCGCTACGACCACAGCGACCAGCGCGAACGCCAGCCAGCGGAGTCGGGTTCGGGACAATCGGGGCACAGCGGAACCGTATTGGACCGTTGCTGAGAACTTGCTGTGGGTGATCGTTATTCCGACACGCCGTGTGACCAAGGACAACCTTATTTAACGCAAGTGCGGGTGGTGCGCCTGCCGTCGAACATGGACAATAAGGACTGCAGTGGAGGGGAGTATTCCTTCGCGGCGGTGTCGTCAACACGGATCTCGACCGCTGGTCTCAGTGGGTGAGCCCGGCGCCGTCGGCTGACGCCCTAGTCAGCGGAAGAGACCTCCGGTAGTGACGGCTGTGCCCGCTTACCGGAGGTGACTCGATGATTGTCCCCGTGTGGCTGTGGATCGCGACTGTGGCAGGTCTGCTGATTCTTCTCGCCATCGATCTCGTGATCGTGGACCGAAAGCCCCATGAGGTCACCATCGGTGAGGCCGCGCGGTGGGTCGTCTTCTACGTCGCGTGTGCGGTGGTGTTCGGCCTGGGCCTGTGGTTCTTCGCCGGCGGGCAGCCCGCCGGGGAGTTCTTCGCCGGGTACATCACGGAGTACTCGCTGTCGGTGGACAACCTGTTCATCTTCCTGGTGGTCATGGCGGCCTTCAAAGTGCCCGCGATCCACCAGCACAAGGTGCTGCTGATCGGGATCCTGCTGGCGCTGGCCATGCGCAGCATCTTCATCCTGCTCGGTGCCGCGGTGATCGCGAACTTCAGCTGGGTGTTCTACCTGTTCGGCGCCTTCCTCATCTACACGGCGTGGACGTTCCTGCGGTCCAAGCACGATGAGGAGGAAGAGGAGTACAAGGAGAACGCGGCGACCCGGCTGGCCCGCAAGTTCCTGCCGGTGACCAAGGAGTACCACGGCGCCAAGTCGTTCGTGCGGATCAACGGCAAGCGCCTGGTCACCCCGATGTTCATCGTGATGATCGCGATCGGCACCGCCGACCTGCTGTTCGCGGTCGACTCCATCCCGGCCATCTTCGGGCTGACCAAGGAGCCGTTCCTGGTCTTCAGCGCCAACGCGTTCGCCCTGATGGGCCTGCGGCAGCTGTACTTCCTGCTCGGCGGACTGCTCAACAAGCTGGTCTACCTGCCCATCGGCCTGGCCGTCATCCTCGCGTTCATCGGCGTGAAGCTGGTGCTGGAGGCGTTGCACTCCAACGAGCTGCCGTTCATCAACGGCGGCGACCCGATCGCCGTGCCGGTGCCGAACATCGCGGTGTCGCTCGGCGTGATCATCAGCGTGCTGGCCATCACCACGGTCGCCAGCCTGATCAAGACCAGGCGGACCGCCGCCAAGGAGCAGGAGCCGGTCACGACTGGCAGCTGATCCGCCCTTTTGTCGGTCGTGAGCGTGGCTAAGGATCGGGTAGCGTCGGCCTGGTGCGCCCAGAGGACATCGAGCTGCTCACCACTGCCGGTTCCGTCACCCTGCGCGGCGAGCTACTGCTGGTAGCGGCCGCGCGG
>CBIMJO010000455.1:0-7363 GCA_966244135.1 uncultured Actinocrispum sp.
CGCAACCCACTTAGCCCGCCTACCGCGCCTCCGGCGCCCCGCGCCTCTAGCGCGCCCCGCGCCTACGGCGCTCGCGCTCGCGCCGCTCCGCGGCGCTGCGCGCCACCGTGGGGGGGGTTTGGGGGGCTCGGCCCCCCAACATAATGACGGGCGACCCGGCGAGGTTACGAAGTAACCGAGCAGGGTCGCCCTGAGCTCGTGGAGGTGCCGGGAATCGAACCCGGGTCCTCTGCCGCCTCGACAGGACTTCTCCGTGCGCAGTTCACAGTGTCTCTGCTTGGCCCCACCGGTCACGTGAACTAGCCGGTGTGACGGGCCCAGTCGCTGTGGGTTTCCCTACCAGGCCCCGCGACCGGGACTGGCGGTAAGCCTCCTAGCTGATGCCAGCGAACCGGGCCGGAGGCGGTCCCGGGCTGACAGACTCCAGCTGCTGCTTAGGCAGCGAGCTGGTAGTCGGCCTGACTCTTGGTCTCGGCGCTTGTTTGTTTGCGGCGACGCTTGAGGTGGTCTCTCGCCTGCACCTGCACGCTTCTCCTGACTCAACGTCCAGAGTCGAAACCGTTCACCCCCTGGTTGTGGTTGTTCCAGTAAGCATAACGTGCCGGGCCGGGGGGTTCATTCCGGTTATGGGGTGGGGTCAGCCCTACCTGAGGTTGGGCGGTCTGCTCCATCGTCTGGAGAGGTCGGACGCGGGATGCTGTACGTATGACGACCGAGGTGGAGCAGGTGGACGGGCGGCGGCACCAGCCGAACCCGCTGGGGGCGAGTGTCTATCTGCTGGTCAGTTTCATCACAGCCGCTGTCGCGTTCGTCGCGTCGGTGGTGTTGTTCGCGACCGGGGTGGGGACGGCGGTCGTGTGGGTCGGGTTTCCGCTGATGATGGTGGCGATGGGGTTGTGGCGGGGGTGGGCGCGGCTGGAGCGGCGGCTGGTGTCCGCGACCCTCGGTTTCTACGTCGCCACGCCGTACCGGATGCGCCAGAAGGGCTTGGTGCGCTGGTTCCGGGGGGTGATCACGGATCCGGCGACCTGGCGTGACCTGCTGTATCTGACGTTGATGTTCCCGCTGGGGATCGCTTCGGTGGTCACGTTCACGGTGTTCTGGTCGGTCGGCGGCTACTTGGGCACGGTGGCCATCTGGTACCGGTTCGTCGGCGACACGTTCGTGCTGGTCGGCGGAACACGAGGGCCGGCCTACGTGATCGACTCGTGGGATGACACGTTGATCCCCACGATCGCCGGGTTCATGGTGCTGTGCCTCGCCTGGGTGGCGAGCAAGTGGTTCGGCCGGGTCCGGGGCCGGCTCGCGGTGGCGTTGCTGGGTCCGAGCAAGGCGATGATCCTGACCGCCGAGGCCGCGCACCTGCATGCCAGCCGCGCGCGAGGTGTCGACGCTGCGGAGGCCGAGCGCCGCAGGATCGAGCGGGACCTGCACGACGGCGCCCAGCTGCGCCTGGTGGCGGTGGCGATGAGCCTGGGCCGCGCGAAGACCCGGATGGACAACGACCCGGAGGCCGCGAAGGCCCTGATCGACGAGGCCCACGCGGACGCCAAGCAAGCCGTCGCCGAGCTGCGCGACCTGGCCCGGGGCATCTACCCCGCGGTCCTGGGCGACCGCGGCCTGGACGCGGCCCTGTCGTCGCTGGCGGCGAAGGCTCCCGTGCCGGTGGACGTCACGGTCGAGCCGAGCCTGTCGACCGACCACCGCCCACCCGCGGCGGTCGAGAGCACCGCGTACTTCACCGTCGCCGAGGCCCTCACGAACATCGCCAAGTACGCCAACGCGACGCGAGCGACCGTCGACGTGCGGCGCGACAAGGGCCACGTCATCGTCGAGATCACCGACGACGGCCACGGCGGCGCGACGACCAGGCGGGGTGGAGGGCTCGCCGGGCTCGCCGACCGGGCTGCCACGATTGACGGTGTCCTGACCGTCGTCAGCCCGCCCGGCGGGCCAACAGTCATCAAGGCGGACCTCCCTTGCGCGTGGTGATCGCTGAAGACTCCGTACTCCTCCGTGCCGGCATCGAGCGGCTGCTGGCCGACGAGGGCATCGAGACCGTGGCCGCCGTCGAGGACGGCGAGAGCCTGCTCGGTGTGCTCGCCGAGCACAAGCCCGATCTGGCCATCGTGGACGTCCGCATGCCGCCGACGTTCACCGACGAAGGCCTCAAAGCGGCGCTGCGGGCCCGCGAGCAGACGCCGAACCTGCCCGTTCTGGTGCTGTCGCAGTACGTGGAGGAACGGTATGCCGTCGAGCTGATCTCGGCGGGTGCGGGCGGCGTCGGGTACCTGCTCAAGGAGCGGGTGGCCGACGTCGCCGAGTTCGTCGACGCCGTCCGGCGGGTGGCCGGCGGCGGGACGTGCATCGACCAGGAGGTGATCTCGCAGCTCATGGCACGCGGACGGCGCAACCCCATCGACGCGCTCACCCCACGGGAGCGCGAGGTCCTCGGGCTGATGGCCCAAGGCCTGTCCAACATCGCCATCGCCCGCAGCCTCACGGTGTCCGACGGCGCGGTGGAGAAGCACGTGGGCAACATCTTCGCCAAGCTCGGCCTGGAGCCCAGCCAGGAGGAACACCGGCGGGTGCGCGCGGTGCTGGCCTATCTCGACCGTCGCTAGTGGGGTTACCCCCACTGCAAGACTGGAGCCCACACCCGTGATCTCCACGCCTCGGAACGGAAAGCTCTTGTACTACAAGGGGAATTCCATTCACGAGGGGGCGGCACGGTGTCGCGACGAGATCCTTTTCTTGATGTGGTACGGGTTCTGGCCATCGTTCTGGTGGTGTTCCAGCACTGGCTGGTGCCCGTCCTCGGCTGGACCGGCACCGAGCTGACCACCGGGAACGCCTACGCCACACCGGGTTGGTGGGTGCTGACGTGGGTGGGCCAGGTGATGCCGTTGGTGTTCTTCGCCGGTGGCGCGGCGAACCTGCTGTCCCTGCGGTCGCACCGCGGCCGTGGCGGCACGGTCGGGGAATGGGTGTCGAGCCGGGTGCACCGGTTGGCGATCCCGTTGCTGCCGTTGATCGCGTTGTGGCTGCCGTTGCCGCATCTGTTGACGTCACTGGGGGTGCCCGAGCAGCCGCTGGGTATCGGTGCCGCTGTCGTCGGTCAGCTGCTGTGGTTCCTCGCGGTGTATGTGGCCGTCATCCTGGCGACCCCGTTGATGCTCAAAGCGCATCAGCGCTACGGGCTGCGTGTGGTCGCTGGGCTGGCCGGAGTGGCGCTGCTGGTGGACATCGTGCGGTTCGCGGGGTTCGGGATGGCCGGGTTCCTCAACGCGCTGGTCGTGTGGCTGGCCGTGCACCAGCTCGGTTTCCACTACGCCGCCGGCAAGCCGGTGACCAGGGCCGGAGCCGCAGGCCTGGCGATCGGCGGGTTCGGGCTGACCGCGTTGATGGTCGCTTTTGGACCGTACCCGCTGAGCATGGTCGGCATGCCGGGTGCGCCGGTGTCGAACGCCGGACCGCCTACCACCTGCCTGATCACCTTGGGCATCGGCCAGATCGGTCTCGTGCTGCTGGCCAGGCCGCTCATCCGCGCGCTGGCGGCCCGTCCGCGTGCCGCGAAGGTGCTGACGTGGGTCGGCGCGCGGTCGATGAGCCTGTACCTGTGGCACATGTCGGCGATGGTCGCGATGGCCGGGGTGTGGACGATCGGGTTCGGCTACAGCACGCCCACTCCGGGCAGCCTGGCGTGGTTCGCGGTCGTTCCACTGTGGATCGGCTCGTGTGCCGCGGTGCTGTACGGGCTGCTGCGGGCGTTCGGACGGTTCGAGGCACACGCGCCCGGCCCATTGGCGATCCAGCCGCACGGCATCCAGGTCGCGCTCGGAGCGGCCATGGTCGCCATCGGCACGCTGGGCGTGGCCGCCACCGGGTTCTTCCCGGGCCAAGGCGCGCTATCCACTACCGCGGCAGTGTGGGGCGCTGTTGTCCTCAGTGGACTCGCAGTGACCCGCTACCGGCTACCGCAGATCAGCCTGGTCCGTCAGGCCTAATAACCGCGCGGGGGTGTCGTGCAGCACGGCGCGCAGGAAGCTGTCGCCGAGCTGTGCGTTCGCCTCCGCCCATCCCGCGATCGCGTCGATCTGGCGCGAGTACTCGTACGGGATGTTCGGGAAGTCCGTGCCCAGCGCGATCCGGTCGGCATGGTCAGCCAGCCTGGGGATGAACCCGTCGGGCAGCGGTTCGGTGAAGTCCACGCCGACCATGGTCGTGTCGAGATGCACGTTCGGATAGCGTTCGACCAGGTCAAAGGCCAGATCGAAGTCGGGCATCCCGGCGTGCGCGAGGACCGCGGTCAGCCGCGGGTGCCGCTTGAGGACCTCCTCGAACACGTCCAGCCCGGTGAACGCGCCCGGGCGCGGACCATGTCCACAGTGGATCACCAGCGGCACGCCGGCCTCGGCGACCAACCCCCAGGAAGTGTCCAACTCGGACACTCGAGGGTCGAAGGCACCGACCTGGACGTGCGCCTTCACACACCGGGCGCCATCCGTCAGCGCGCGAGCCAGGTACGTCTCGACGCCAGGCTCGGGAAACAGCGTCGCCGTGGGCACAGCGCCTGGCGTGCGGGCGGCGAAGTCCCGGACCCAGTCGTTCAGCCACTCGGCCATGCCCGGCTTGTGCGGGTACACCAACGGCGCGAACGCGATCACGCCCAGGCCGTTCAGGATCCGGACGCGTTCGTCCTCATCGAACCGGTAGTGCACCGGCCAGTCCATGCCGTAGTGCTCGCGCGCGTTGTCGAAGTACGCCCAGACCTTGCGCAGCACCGGTTCCGGCAGGAAGTGCACATGCAGGTCGACCAGGCCGGGCAGGCCCAGCCCGGCGACCCACTGGGCTACGTCGCCGTCCCTCACCAACCGCCGCCGCGCTTGCGGGCCCGGCCCGCGGCCCGCGTGATCTCGCGTTCGGCGTCCCGTTTGGCCAGCGCCTGGCGCTTGTCGTAGGACTTCTTGCCCTTGGCCAGCGCCAGCTCGACCTTGACCTTGCCGTCCTTGAAGTACATCGACAGCGGCACCAGGCTCAGGCCGCTCTCCTTGGTCTTGCCGATCAGCTTGAGGATCTCGCTGCGGTGCAGCAACAGCTTGCGGCGCCGGCGCGGCTCGTGGTTGGTCCACGTGCCCATCTCGTACTCGGCGATGTGCAGCCCCCGCAGCCACACCTCGCCGTCGTCCACCGTCGCGAACGAGTCCACCAGTGACGCACGCCCGAGCCGCAGCGACTTCACCTCGGTGCCGACCAGCGCGATGCCGGCCTCGTAGGTGTCCACGATCTCGTAGTCGTGCCGCGCCTTGCGGTTCGACGCGATCACCTTCTGACCACGTTCTTTCGCCATAGCCGAAACCTTACGTCACCGCACCAGCCGTTAAGTGCGGACGTACAGGCGAAGCGTGGCGTACCCGGTGACGGCCGAGATCAGGATGGCCACCGCGAGCAGGATCGGCGAGATCGCGATGATGTCACCGAACTCCACCGGCGGGATGATGTTGGCCTTGATGGGTTCGGCGAGCACGTCGTCGATGAACAGCAGCTTGCCGCCGATCAGGCCCGCGATCGCGAGCAGCGCACCGACCACGCCGGCGACCACCGCCTCCAGGAGGAACGGCAGCTGCGTGTACCACCGCGTCGCGCCGACCAGGCGCATGATCCCGACCTCCGTGCGCCGGGTGAACGCGGACACCTGGATGGTGTTGGAGATCAGCAGCAGCGCCGCGATCGCCTGGACCAGCGCGACCACGAAGGTCGCGTTGCGCACCCCGTTGAGCACGCCGAAGAACCGTTCCAGGAAGACACCCTGGTCCTCCACCCGGTCCACCCCGGGCTTGCCGGTGTAGGTCTGGATGATGACGTTCGCGCGGTCCGGGTTCTTCAGCCGCACGTGGAAGTTCGACGGCAGCGACTCCTTGCGGGTCAGCTGCAGCAGCTCCGGCTGGCTCTTGAAGATCTGCTGGAACCGGTCGAACGCCTCGTCCTGGCTCTCGTACTTGACGGACTCGACGGCCGGGTCGCTCTCCAGGTTGGACAGCAGGCCCGCACACGGCTGGTCCTTGCAGCCCTTGTCCGGCCAGACCGCCTTCACCAGGAAGACGTTCACCTCCACCTTGTCCCCGTAGTCGGCCCGCATGTGGTCGATCATGCGGACGACGAGCAGGCCGCCCCCCAGCAGGCCCAGCGAGATCGCGGTGGTCAGGATCATCGCGACGGTCATCGTGACGTTGCGCCGCAGTCCGGTCAGGACTTCGGCCAACACGAAACTGAAACGCATCGGGGTGGGGTTCCTCGGGTATCGGGGTTACTTAGCGGCCTACGCCGTAGACGCCGCGCGCGTCGTCGCGGATTACCCGGCCATAAGCCAGTTCCACGACTCTGCGGCGCATCGAGTCGACGATCGAGTGGTCGTGTGTGGCCATCAGCACGGTCGTGCCGGTGCGGTTGATCCGCTCCAGCAACAGCATGATGTCCTGGCTCGTGTCGGGGTCCAGGTTTCCGGTCGGCTCGTCGGCCAGCAGCACCAGCGGCCGGTTGACGAAGGCGCGCGCGATCGCCACACGCTGCTGCTCGCCACCGGACAGCTCGTTGGGCATCCGGTTGGCCTTGCCGTCCAGGCCGACCAGCTCCAGCACCTCGGGCACCACCTTCTTGATGGTGTGCGAGGGCTTGCCGATCACCTCGAGGGCGAACGCCACGTTCTCCGCCACCGTCTTGTTGACCAGCAGGCGGAAGTCCTGGAACACGCAGCCGATGGACTGGCGCAGCCGGGGGACCCTGCGCCGGGCCATCCTGGTGATGTCGAAGTTGGAGACGTAGACCTTGCCCTTCGACGGCACTTCCTCACGCAGCAGCAGCCGCAGGAAGGTGGACTTTCCTGACCCGGACGGGCCGATCAGGAAGACGAACTCCCCCTTGTCCATGTCCACCGTGACGTCGTCCAGCGCGGGGCGCGTCGACGTCTTGTAGGTCTTGGAAACATGTTCAAGCCGGATCACGGTCGGCGAGTCTACCCACGACCGTTATCCGGCTGTTGCATTGGGGAGGCTAACGACTCCGAGTTGACACTCAGTTAGTGCGCCGCCACCGAATTCCGGCCTCCAGGAAACCGTCGATATCGCCGTCCAGAACGGCGCTGGGGTTGCCCACCTCGAAGTCGGTCCGCAGATCCTTGACCATTTGGTACGGGTGCAGGACGTACGAGCGCATCTGGTTTCCCCAGCTAGAGCCGCCGTCGCCCTTCAGCTCGTCCATCTTGGCCTGCTCCTCCCGGCGCTGCCGTTCGAGCAGTTTGGCCTGCAGGACGACCATGGCCGAGGCCTTGTTCTGCAACTGAGAGCGTTCGTTCTGACACGACACA
>CBIMJO010000456.1:0-7355 GCA_966244135.1 uncultured Actinocrispum sp.
CTTGGCCTGCGCGTTGTTCCAGCTGACGAAGTAGTCCTGGTTGATCGCCTGCGGGTGCTGGGCGAACGGGGTGTACTGGGCGCCGTTGGTGGCCGGGTCCCAGCCGTTCCACTCGTAGGCCGGGTCCGCCTTGATCGGCATGTTCGGGTCGACGTTCGCCTTGCGCGACGGGTTGCCGCCCGAGTTGAAGTACGCAATGTCGCGCGAGTCCGCGTAGAACCAGTTGAACGTGTAGTTCACGTCCATGGCCGCGCGCTGGAAGTCGGCCGCCGACTTGACGAAGTCGGGGTCGTTGAACTCCTGGAACCCGATGATCGAGTCGATCTCGTGCTTGTAGCTCGACCGCAGGCTCGTGTACGCGACCGGCTTCCCGTTCACCGTGGCACGGGCCGTGATCGGGCCGTACGCCGTCTTGAAGCTCACCAGGCGGTACGAACCCTCAGCGGTGCCGTCGGCGACCGTCGGCTTCCAAGCGTTCTTGCGCTCCAGCGTCTCGATCGGCACACACTGCCCACGCAGCATGTAGTACGCCGAGTCCTTGGTCACCGGCTTGCCGGTCGGGTCACACAGGTCCACCGCGAAGGTGTCGATAATGTCCTGCGCCGAGGTGGTCGCGCTCCACGAGTAGTCCTGGCCGCGGCCGAGCAGCACGTAGAAGCTGATCCCGGCGAACGAGGCGCCGCGTGCGCTGATGCCCGGGCCCTGCAGCTCCTGCAACACCAGCAACTGCGGCGCGAAGTACCCGGTCTGCGGGCCGAACACGGCCACCGGGTGCCCGCTGGCGGTGTACTGGCCGGACACGACAAGGGCGTTGGACATGCCGTGCTTCTCGCTCAGCAGGTTGCCGGGCAGCACGCCGTCGTTGAACATGCCCTGCGCGGGCTTCTGCTCTGCCGGGGCGGCGACCTCGACCGTCGCCGGCGAGGCGGTCCCGGCCGAGCCGGTCTGGTCGAACACGAGCTGCTGCGGTGTCACCGAGCCCTTGTCCGGCATGGCCACACCCTGCGGGTTCGCCGGGGCCTGGGCGTACGGGAAGCTCTGTCCGTTGTGGAGAGTGGTGATCGCCTCCGGGTCGTTCTGCGCCCGGAACGCCTGCCACTGGCGCTCGCCCTCGGTCACGCCGTACTTCTCCTGGAACGCCAAGCGCGCGATGGCCGACTGGACCTCGCCGCCCCCGCCGCCACCGAACTGGGCGCCCACCACGGAGGCGAGCACGACCAGGTCGGGCAGGGTGAACGGCTCGATCTTGCCCGCGTTGGTGATCGCGTCGATGTGCCCGGTCAGCACGTACTCACCGGGGAAGTTGCGGGCGTTGTAGGACTGCGTGACGTAGGCGTTCACGCCGTCCAGATAGGCCTTCGCGTCGGCCAGGGCCTGGGCGCCGCGAGGGGAGGAGGCGGCCGCGCGGTCGATCTGGGCCTGCAGCTCCTGCTCGTCGTACGGCGCGGCCTTGAAGAAGTCCTGCTCGAGCTGGCGGTTGGCCGGGGCACCACCGGCGAACGGGGTCAGCTGGCCCCGGCCGACGCGGCGGAACAGGTCCATCAACCAGAGGCGGTCCTGCGCGGTGGCGTAGCCGGCGCCGAACGAGGTCCCCGCCCGGGTGGTGCCGGTGATGTGGGGGATGCCCAGCTTGTCGCGCACGATGGTCACGTCCGCGCGCGGCTTGCTCGTGCTCTCGACCTGATCGGCGGGCACGCCCAGGGAGGAGTTGTTGAAGAACTGGCTGATCTTGTCGACCGTCAGCCCGCCGTAGCCGGAGGCGAGCGAGTCGTACTTGGCCAGCTGGTCCGACGCGTGCGCGGGCCGGGTGCCGAACACCTTGTGCGCCAGGATGTCGGCCAGCGTGGCGTTGCCGTTCTGGCCCGGCGGCAAGATGTCGCCACACTGCCCCATGCAGTAGTCGGCGGGGGCTGCGGCGTCCGGCGCCGCGATGACGCTTGGAACGGCCGCGACCAGGCCATATGTGGCGGCGGCTAAGGCGGTGACTGCGGCGAGTAAACGTCCGCGCATTGCCGTGCTCCTCTCGGGGACGTGACGAAGAGCACGTTACCGGGGAGTAAAGCTATCGCGAAAGACCCTCATGTTTAACCGTATGCAATCAGTTACGATCGCTGGGTAGACGATTGTGACCCGTTAGAGGTTGACCTTCAGCCCATTGGGTGAGAAAAAGGGCCATTGGACTCCGTCCGACCGCCGGAACCGGGGGGACGGAACCCGAACGGGGAGGCGCCAAAGGTGATCAAGGTGATGCTCGCGGACGACGAGGACCTCGTTCGTTCGGGACTTCGGACGATCCTGACCAGCGCGGGGGACATCGAGGTGGTCGCCGAGTGCGACGACGGCCTGCACGTGGCCGACCTCGCCCGCCAGCACCGGCCGCACGTCGTGATGCTCGACATCAGGATGCGCTCCGCGGACGGCCTGTTCGCGCTGCGCAGGCTGCGCGCCCTGCCGGAGCCCCCGGCGGTCGCCATGCTGACCACGTTCGACGTGGACGAGTACGTCACGGAGGCGCTGCGGATCGGCGCCAGCGGGTTCCTGCTCAAGGACACCGAGCCGGCTGTGCTGGTGCGGGCCGTCCGGGACCTGGCGGCCGGCGGCGCGGTACTCGACCCGGGCGTCGCCGCCCGGGTGCTGTCCACGGTCGCCGACGGGGAACGAGCCGCCGAACCCGCGCGCCGCCTGCTGGCCTCGCTGTCCGAACGGGAGCGTGAGGTCGTCGGCCTGATCGGCCAGGGCCTGTCCAACGCCGAGATCGGCAGCGCGCTTCACCTGTCCGAGGCGACCGTCAAGGGCTACGTCTCCGCCGTGCTCGGCAAGATCGGCGCGGTCAACCGGGTGCAGGCCGCGCTGGTGGCCTACCGCGGCGGGCTCATCGCCTGATCGAGATCGGGCCATTCGACCCGGTTGCGGCCATTGCGTTTGGCCAGGTAGAGAGCTGTGTCGGCAGCCGCGAACAGGTGCTCGAGGCTGCCGCTTCCGCTCGCCACCCCGATGCTCACCGTCGGGCGCCGTGCCGCGCCCAGCCGGGACCGCCAGTCATGCCGGTTCACCGCCGCGCGGACGCGTTCGGCCACCGCGAGCCCCAGATTGTTCTCGCCGACCAGCAGGATGATGAACTCGTCGCCGGCCCACCGGGCGACGAGGTCGACCGGGCGGCACTCGTTGCGCAGCAGCTCGGCGATCTCGCGCAGTGCGCTGTCCCCGGCGGCGTGCCCGGCGTCGTCGTTGATCTCCTTGAACCAGTCGATGTCGATCAGCACCAGCCAGGCGGTGCATCCCTTCGCTGCCGCGTCCGCGAGGACCCCGGGCGCCGCGTGTTCGAGACCCAGTCGATTGGTCAGACCAGTGAGCGGGTCGCGGACCGCGGCCTCCTGCGCGGCGGTCGCGAGGCGTTGTGCCTGGATGGCGAGCCGTCGCTGTTCCAGCGCCTGGCCCAGACCTTCTTGCATGGTCGCCATCGCGGCTTGCCGGGCGGCTACGTTGCGGCGCAATGCCGTTGCCTCGCCCGCGAAGTCGGTCAGCTCGGCGCAGATCTCCGCGAGGTCGGCGGAGAACCGGGTCAGCAATGAGACATCGTTGATCAGCTCGGCGTCCCGGACGGCGTTGCTGGCGAAAGTCCTTGCCTCAACAAGGGAACCCTGCTGCCGCCGGATACTGGACAGCACCCAGTGCCCCACGGCCGTGCTCCACCGGTCGCTCGCGGTCTGCCCGGCCTCCAGGGTCTCCTTGGCAGCCTTCTCGCCGGCTTCGAGGTCACCGCACCCGACCAGCGACGCTGCATACGCGCCCAGCAGTCCTCGCCGGGTCTGTCCCAGGCTGTTGAGCGTGAGGCCCTCGGCGAGCAGCTCCCGTGACTCGGCGAACATCGGTCCCGCCTGGTCGGCCGGGCCGTCCAGCGCCTCGAAGTTGATCGTGCCGGCCAGCCGCTGCAACGCGATCGCCAGCTCGGCCTCGTCCCCGGCCTCACGGGCGGCGTGCACGGCCAGCCGCATCATCGTCATCGCGGCGCGGCGGTGCCCGATGCCGGTCAACAGGTAGCCCAGCAGGCCCATCGCGAGCGCCGCCCGGGAACCGGACGGGTGCTCGGTATCGATGTCCGTCCAGCCCTCCGCGGCCAGCTCCAGGGCCAGCGGGATGCGGCGCAGCCGCCACGCCGTGACCGCCCGGCCCATCAGGACCGCGGCCCGGGACCAGCGGTCCACGTCTGCAGGCATGGTCGCGAGCGACGCATCGAACCGGGCGCTGGCCTCCGTGGCGCGGTCAGTATTCAGCAGCAGGCGGATCTCCCGGTCCTCCCGGATGACCGCACCCGCACTGTCCTGCTGCTCGTCATGGTCCAACCCGGCCTCAGCAACCTGTAGCCCCGCACGCACCCCGACCGAAGATTACCCGCGGAGCGCCCATGCCCGGCCGCCCCGCAGACCAATGCACTGATCTATAACTCTTTCGGACTAATAGTGTGACCTGGCGTACCGGGCTCCACTGTGGACCTTCCAGCTGGTTTTTCAGCGGTCTTCGCGGAACTCCACGTGCCGGCCGGCGACCGGGTCGAACTTGCGCAGCACCAGCCGGTCCGGGTCGTTGCGCCTGTTCTTGCGGGTCACGTAGGTGAAACCGGTGCCCGCGGTGGACCTCAGCTTGACCACCGGCCGCATCTCGTTGCGTGCCATGACGATCGCTCCCCTCGTTTGGCGTAGGTATACCAATCCAACATAGTGGAAATGAATTTCATTCCCGGGAAGCGTACCTCAGTCCTGGACCGTGCCGTCCGGCGACGGCCGCCACTGCGCGAACGGCCGGTCCAGCGTCCACACCGAACCGGAGCGGGCCAGCGTCCGCGTCTCGCACTGGCCCGGATTGGACAGTGACTCGAACAGGTCGACGCTCCAGGAGAAGATGCGCCGGCACAGCAGCCGCATGGTCAGGCCGTGCGTGACCAGCAGGACGGTGCCCGGATGCGACGGTTCCTCGGTGATCCGCAGCTTCAGCTCGGCCAGGAACGCGGCCACCCGGTCGTCCACGTCCGCACCGGACTCGCCGTGCGCGAGCCGGTAGAAGAAGTGCCCGAACTCGTGCCGCTTGAGCTTCTGGATCTCCTGCTCGACCGGGTCCTGCAGGTTGCCCCAGTCCTGCTCGCGCAGCCGAGGCTCGGCGACCTTGCGGACCACCAGGTCGCCGAGCTCCAGCAGCTCCAACGTTCGCTGCGTGCGAACGTACGGGCTGACGTACACCGCAACAGGGCTTTCTCCGAGCAGCTCGCGCACGCGTGGTCCAGCAGCTCGCGCCTGCTCCTCGCCGCGCGCGGTCAGCGGCAGGGCGTGGTCGGGAATCCGGCAGTAGGCCAGCTCATCGACGTTGCCCAGGCTTTCCGCGTGCCGTAACAGGATGATCCGCACCTACTCATGGTGCCGTCACCCGTGGTAGCCCGCCTTCGTGAGGCGGGTCACGGTGGCCACGTCACCCACCACACGCGGGTCGACCGACCTGGGCACGGCTCGTTTGCCGGCACCGGTCTTCGCACCGAGGACCTGGCTGATCTGGTTCGCCATACCGACCATTCCGGACTTGAACGGGTGGTACGCCACGGCCGCGAACAGGTTCGTGTCCTTGCCTTGGATCCACGCGTTGCGCCCGGCGCAGGCGTCATGGCCCAACGACGCCGGGTACATGTCGACGAACGTCGTGTTCCCGTCCGCGACGGCAGCACCCTGCAGCGCCGCGTTCAGCGCCTGCTCGACCTCGTCCAGCCACGGCACATCGCCGTCCGCGAACGGCAACACGTTCGGGCAGGTGCCGGACGGTGGCGCGATCCGCGGGTACCCGACGAGCACCACCTTGGCCTGCGGGGACCGTTGATGGACGCCGGCCAGCACGTCGCGGACGCGGCCGCCGGTCATGGCCACCTTCTCCTTCATGGTGTCCACGCCGTTCACCACGAACTGGTTCTTGCACGGCGACCCGGTCGGGTCGGACGCGCGCAGCCCGGGGCAGGTACCGGTGAGCTGGCCGAACACGCCGAAGTCGTTGCCGCCGATGCCGATGGTCACCAGGTCGGTGTCCGCGCGCAGGAAGCTGAACTGCGGCGGGTGCTGGCCGATCGGGATCGGCGGGGTCTGCGGCTGCGTCATGTTCGTCGTGTCCGCGCCGCCGCAGCTGCCGTCCGTGTAGGACGGCAGACCCAGGTTGTCGGCGAGCAGGGCGGGGTAGTTGTTCGTCGAGGTGTAGCAGGTCAGCCGGTCCAGCCGGGGCCAGGGGATGCCGGGACCGGAGGTGTAGGAGTCGCCGAGCGCGACGTATCTCTCGTACTGCGGGGCCGCTGTCGCGACCGCGGTTCCGGACAGGAACAGAACAGCGGTGGCCATGATCACGCGCAGTGTGCTCACCGTCACACTGCAACACCGCTGGCCGGCGTTTGTCCAGGTCAGTCGCCCGATCAGCGGGCATTCTGCTGTTCTGTCGCACAATCGGGTCAATTTCCGGTGCCGCCGTGTCACCACTGTGGACGGCCGGGCGACGGACAATCCGAGCCCATGTTGGTAGTGCTGGATCTGGTGGGCATCGCCGTGTTCGCGGCGTCTGGGGCGCTGGCCGCCGTGCGGGCCAAGCTGGACACGTTCGGCGTCGCCGTGCTGGGGATGACCACCGCGCTCGGCGGCGGGGTCATCCGGGACGTTCTGCTGGGGATACACCCGCCGACCACGTTGCGGGACTGGCGGTACCTGCTCGTGCCGGTGGTGACCTCCCTGATCGTGTTCTGGTTTCACCCACAGGTCGCACGACTGCGGCGGGCGGTGTTGCTGGCTGACGCGATCGGGCTTGGACTGTTCACCACATCAGGTACGGCCACCGCGTTGGCGTGGGGCGCTCCCGCCTACACGGCCTGCCTGATCGGGATGACCGCCGGCATCGGCGGTGGCGCGCTGCGGGACGTGCTGCTCCGCGAGATCCCGATGGTGCTGCGCAGGGAGATCTACGCCCTGGCGGCGCTGGCCGGCGGGGCGGTGGTGGTCGCCGGGGACTGGCTGGACTGGCCGAGCGGCCCCGTGACGATCGTCGGCGCCGCGATCACCGTGCTGATCCGGCTGCTGGCGCTGTGGCGGCACTGGAACGCGCCGGTCGCGCGGGGTCTTGGCAGCTGATTGGGCGTTTCTCAGGCATATCTCAGACCGAAGAGGAACACTGCTCTTATGCGCATTCTGGTAGTGGACGACGACAGGGCCGTTCGCGAGTCCCTCCGGCGGTCGCTGCAGTTCAACGGTTACCAGGTGGAAGTGGCCGGTGACGGTCAGCAGGCGCTCGACACCATCGCGGGCAGCCGGCCGGACGCCATGGTCCTCGACGTGATGATGCCC
>CBIMJO010000457.1:0-7336 GCA_966244135.1 uncultured Actinocrispum sp.
CGCCGCCCCAGGGCGGCGTGGATGGCGGCGATGAAATCGCGGTTGGGCAGCGGATGGGGCGCGGCGAGATTGACCGGACCTTCGAGGTCGTCGCGGGCGAGGAGCAACCGGATTGCGGCGACGAAGTCGTATTCGTGAATCCACGACACGAACTGCGCGCCGTCGCCCTGTTGCGCGACCGACAGGCAAGGAACACCAATCTGCTCGCGACAGTGGTCGACAACCAGATCCAGCCGGTTATGCCTGGAGCCGAACAGCCGATCTCCCGGCTTGACGCGGACCAGCTCAAGGCCTTCCGCCAGGCGATCGCGATGCGTGACATGCTGCTCGTGCTGGGCCCGCCAGGGACCGGAAAGACCCGCACGATCAGTGAGATCGTGAACGCGGCGGCGACTTTGCCCGCCAGGGACCGGGATTGCCGGCGCGTGCTGGTAACAGCGCACACCAATCGCGCGGTCGACAACATCCTGCCCCGGCTGCCAGCAGGTCTGCTGACCATCAGAGTCGGCAACGAGACCTTGGTGACCGAGGAAGGCAAGCCGTATCTGCTTGAGCTGCAAGCCACCGGGCTCCGCCAGGAGATTCTCAACGGCACCAAACCCGCGAGGACCGCGTATGCCAACCACAGGCACGCCGCCCACTGGGCAACCGAACTGGACCGCCGGCTCGAAACGGCGGCAGCGGCGATGGCTCTCGGCGCTCAGGCTCGTACCGCACTGGACGAGGCGCGGCGAGCCGCCGGTGGCCCGACCCAGTCGGTGGTTGACCAACTGACGGCCGACCTCGCGACCTGCACGGAACGGCAACGCAGGAACCAGCAACGGGTCACCAAGTGGCGACAGCGCCAAGCACGGGCAACGGAGCGGACAACCCGCCGGGTGACCGGCTGGTACCACCGCCTCCGGGCGCACCGAGCCGGCAAGCGGCTGACGGCTTACCAGTCCGAACAGAACACGCTGAAGCAAACCCTTGCGCGGACGAAGAACGAGCTCATTGACGCCGCAGCTCGGCTGGAGGCGGAAACCAGAGACGTGCCCGCAGTGCGCAGCGCGTCGTCCGCCGCCGGTTCGGCGGCCCGTGCGGTGGGTGAGACCGCGAGCGCGACACGAGAAGCGGGGATCGCATGCCGAGAAGCCGTGCTGGCCATGGAGACTCCACCAGAGTTCCGCCCGGACGCGGATCCGGTCACGCTGCACGCCGATCTAACCGGCCTGTCCTCTTGGTTGCGCGCGCGGTTGCCGGTGTTCGCGGCCAGGGCACGGCTGCTGGAGGAATGGCACGCCGAGGTCTCCGGTGAGACCCGGCAGCTCTATCCCGAGCTGATCCGGTACGCGGACGTGATCGCGGCGACGGCGGTCGGCTCCGGCTCACGGCCCGAGCTGTCCGAAGTGGACTTCGATCTCGCGGTCATCGACGAGGCGGGGCAGATCGGGTTCCCGGACATTCTCGTGCCGCTGGCTCGGGTCCGGCGGGCTGTCATCGTTGGCGACCACCGACAGCTTCCGCCGTTCCTGGACACCGAGGTGGCGAAGTGGGGTGTGGCCGACGGTGACCCTGCCGTCGAGGCCCTGCTCACCAAGAGCGCCCTCGAGCTGCTGGTGGAACGGTTCCCTTCGGGCAACGTGGTTCCGTTGACCTGGCAGCGCCGGATGCCCGCGGTGATCGCCGACTTCATCTCCACGGCCTTCTACGACGGGCAGTTGCACACGGATGTGGACCGGCCACACC
Organism: uncultured Actinocrispum sp.; assembly: GCA_966244135.1. Lineage (GTDB taxonomy): Bacteria > Actinomycetota > Actinomycetes > Mycobacteriales > Pseudonocardiaceae > Kibdelosporangium. The sequence continues at coordinate 1,729 of CBIMJO010000457.1, forward strand.
GGGACACGCTGTTCGCTCGCCAGTTCGCCTTCGTGGACACCTCCGGACTGCCAGCTGTTAGGCGGCGCGAGACCAGAACCGGGCAGGACGAGAAGTTCGGCCGGCCAGGGATCACCAACACCGCGGAGGCCGACCTGCTCGTCCGGCTCGCTGCCCACTACCACCGGCTGCGCGCGGAGTGGGCCATCATCGTCCCGTACAAGGCGCAGGTGAACCTGATCCAGTCCCGGCTCGACCGGATCGTGGGTAGCTCGGGGACGGTCGAACTCAATGTGGGCACGGTCGACGCGTTCCAGGGCGGGGAACGTGACGTGATCCTCTACGGCTTCAGCAGAAGCAACTCGTCGGGCAGCGTCGGCTTTCTCGACGAACTGCGGCGCGCGAACGTCGCATTCACCCGCGCCAAGCGGCAGCTCGTCCTTGTCGGTGATCTGCGGATGCTGGCGAACGCCAACGAGACCCGGTTCCGTGAGCTGATCCGCGCACTGCGCGAGCACCTTCATGCACACGGTGACATCCGGCAGTACCAGGACGTCCGAGATCGGCTCGACGCGCTCGACGGGAGGCATTGACAGTGGGATCACTGATCTCCTACCCAGAACAGCGAGTGCTTGAGGACGTGGCCTACGGCTTGGGGTTGCAGCCGACCAGGATTCTCACAATCCTGCTGCCGGTCTGGCGGGTTGAGGTGCGAGCGACCGTGACGGACGGCGAAGACTACGAGCTGATCGACCGATACATCGAGCGCGCGATCGCCGAAGCGGGGATTGACACCGTCGCCGGCCTGTCCTGGTTCCTCGCGCTCGACGAGGTGATCGTCGAGCGGACCATGCGTTTTCTCGCCGCCATCGAGCATGTTGAGTACTCCAGCGGCCGGTTCGCCTTGACCGAACTGGGGATCAGGTCCGTGCGGGACCAGAAGTCCTACCGCACGACCAAGCACGACCGCCGCCACCTCTACTTCGACGCCTTCGGCTCGCGCCCGCTCACCCGGCCGTACTACGACACCCGTGCCGTGACGTTCATCGAGCGTGACGAGCTGGGCGCGGTGTTGGCCGAACACAACGAGCATGTGTTCGCGCTCGCCAACACACCGGCCTTCCGTCCGGATGCGCTGACCGATCTGGCGAACGCCCCAGACCGCGACTCGTTCAACCTGCCGGAGCGGATCGACGACATCGAGAACGCCACAGCCGAGTACGTCTACCTGCCGCTCTACGTGGTGCGGGCGGTTCAGGCCGGACGCCCACCCCGCCACGTCGCCTACAGCCAGGTCTCAAGCGAGTCGGATCCTTACCTCACATCGATTTGCGAGCAGACTCCCGAGATCGTCTCGGCCTGTACGCACGAGTGGGCGCCTGACGAGGACAATGAACGCACCCGAATCACCACTTGGCTGCGAAAAAAGGGACTTGCCGCGAGTTCCCCGGTCCGCACCACCGAAGGTGGCTGGCGGGTCACGCTTCCTGCTGCGGCCTTCGGCCGCGGGGGTGGCCTGAACCTCAGCCTCCTCGGCACGTATGTCATGCTGGGTAACGTATTCTTCCTCGCCTGGTGCGGCGACAAACCGGCTCGCAAGCACGCGATGGTCGACCGTGTCAACACTTACGTCTGCGCTCGACCATATTTCGACAACGGTCGACTGATCGCCCTGATCGAACGGATCTCCCGCCAGCTCGACCTGGGCACCGTGACCATTGGCACCCTTCGCCGATGGGCGAACGAATTCGGCTACGGCGAGCTGGCGGAGCAACTCGCCACACTGGGCTGACTGACCTATCTATCCACAAAGGATGAACACAATGGACGAACCACGCCTTCATCAGCAACCGCAACCGCTTCGGCGCCGACCGGACGGGTCGAGCCTGCTCAGTGCGGCCCTTGCCCTGCCCGGTTTCCTGGGTGGTCTGATCGTGATGGCGTTGCTGGGTTCCGCATTGTCACCCGGTTTGGCGTGGCTGGTCCCGGCGCTGTGGATACTCTCCGGCGCCGCGCTTTTCGCCCGGCCGGTCGAGACAGCGCTGGCCCCGCTGCTGTACAGCGCGCGCCGACCGATCGAAGCCGAATGGTATGCCGTGGCGGCCCCGTGGCAGGCCGTCTGCGCCGCGGCGGGGATCGACAGCTCCAGATATCTCCTGCTGGTCCAGGATTCCACTGAGGTCAACGCGTTCGCCGCCGGTGGCCGAACCGTCGCGGTCACCCGTGCATCGCTGCAACTGCACCCCAGTCAACTGGAGGCGGTGCTGGCCCACGAACTGGGACACCATCTTTCCGGGCACACGATGGTGTCCACGCTCGCCTGGTGGTACGCGCTCCCGGCCCGTGTGGCGGCCATCCTGGTCAGCCACGCCGTGCGGTTCGTACTGGCCATCGGGCGGATCTTCCAGGCGTTCGGCAACGGCCTCGCCGCGCTGGTCTCGGTGCTGGTGGCCCTCCTACTCGTCGGCGTGTTCATGTTCCTCAGTTTCTGGCTGCTCCTCATTCCGCTTACCGCGCCGCTGCTCGCCCTGGCGAGCCGCCTGGGCGAGTTGCAGGCCGACCGAACGGCCGCCTCGCTCGGATACGGCCCCGCCCTCATCCAAGTGCTCACCATGTGGCTCAACTCAGGCGACACCGGTCACCGGATCGGAGTCCGGGCGAGGATGCTCGCCTCGCACCCATCCCACGCCGAGCGGATCCGTCACCTGCAGACCTACGCCTGACCGAAGCAGGTCCGACGCTCAGGGCCAGGCGGGAATCGCCGTTGATAGAGGTCACTGGTTCAATCCCAGTATCGCCCGCCAGGACGTTTGTCCAGTTCAGAGACCCTTTCTCGCGATCAGTGAGGAAGGGTCCTCCTGTTGGATCCATGATCCTCTGGCTGCCGGAAGTTCGGAGTACACCCGGCTGGACGCCATGCGACGACGATCTGCTGGGGCTGCTCGTGCGTGATCATGGCGACGAGCTGAGCACCACGGAGCTTGTCGGAATCGCCACGCAACTGCTGATCGCCGGCCACGAGACGACGGCCAACGTGCTCGGCATGGGCATGCTTGCCTTGCCACCACCCCCGACGCGCGACGATCCGTCCATTGTGGCCGCCGCAGTCGAGGAACTGTTGCGCTGGCTCAGCGTCATGCCCTCTGGGCCGCCGAAAACGACCACCACCGCCCAAACGGTGATCGCGGGCCGTCCGGACCTCACCCGAGGCGCGACTGCCCACGTCGTGTTCGGCCACGGCGTGCACCACCATGATCCCCCTGCCGATGTGCCCTACAACGGTGTGGATTCCGGCAAGTCCTGGTCAGTCGGATCGCCTGCGCTGCTTGCGTTTCCGCTGGCAATCGCATTCCCGGCCCGAGCGAAAACACAAGCGGCGAACGGAAAGGCAGGTTCCTGACAAGCTTTGTTGATGGTGAACTGGCCCCGGCTGGCTATCGTGTGCGAGGTGCCGGCGATCGTCGGCGTGTCGGGAATCCCCTGGAGTCAACACAATGAGTCGTGCACGCAGAATCACGGTTGTTCTCGCGGTCGCCGCTTTCGCCGCGATCGGCATCGGCGCGACGGTTCCCGCCAGCGCCACGTATGGTCAGCCGACCGTGCCCGAGGTGCTGACAGTCCCGGACGGCAACAAGTTCATCGCCTCGTACCCGGCGCGAGGCGTGCAGACCTACCAGTGCACCAACAACGCGTGGATGTTCGTTCAGCCGGACGCCATCCTGACCAGCCACGGCCGCCCGGAGATCCTGCACACCAAGGGTCCTGTGTGGACGTCCGTGGTGGACGGCAGTTCTGTCACCGGTTCCGCGGTCGCCAACTCGCCCGTTCCGGGCGCCATTCCCGAGCTGCTGCTCAAGTCCGTGGGCAACCCGAGTAGGTGCTGCAGAGGGTGGCCTTCGCCGCAAGTCTTTGAGTGAAGGCCACCCCTCGCCAGGCGTCACCGGAGGACCGGAACGGCTCAATCCAAGAAATAGCGATCCGGATTCTTGAATTCTCAATTCCAAGCAAAGTTCCCGCCACACTGTCACTCGGTCAGGGGCATCGCCAAACCCGAAGAAGTGCCGTAACCTCCACGCCATGCAATCAGTTGAGGTTCAACTTGTCGGCGGCCGGCGGCACGGCGAAATAGTGCAAGTACTACTCACCCAAGAAGGCAGACCGTGCTCGCCGATGGCGTGGCCTGCCATGGAAATCCCATGGCGTCCGTTGCTGGTCTACGAGCTGGACGGCCAGGACACCAACGGAACCTGGATCTTCCGATATCGCACTGCCCACTACGGCGGCTGGTAATCAAATACGTATCTTCTGGACGCATTCGATCCTACTCAGCCGGGTAGGATCGGCTATTCATGTTCTTACCTGGACAGGTTCACGCAATACAGATTCCCGACAGCCTGCCAGCGCAGTCAAGTTTCAGTCCTCGACCGTCGACGAACATCAGAAACTACTCGCGTGGGAGGTCGATTGCGGCGAGTTGGGTGCGGACTGTGTCAGCTTCTGGTTCATTCAGGCTGGTGTACAGGGTGAGGGCTTGTTCGTAGTGGTGGCGGGCTTTGGGGATGTCGCTGAGGGTGTGGATGGCGGTGGCAAGACCTTGGTGGGCGCGGGCTTGTTCGTGGCGGACGCCGACCGTTTGGGCGAGGTGGAGTGCGGTGTGGTGGTGGGTTGTTGCTTTGGTGGGGTCACCGGTGGCGAGGCAGGCTTCGCCGGTGCCGTTGTGGGCGCTGGCTTCGCCGGTGCGGTTGCCTAGTTCTTGGTAGATCTCGATGGCTTGGCGGTGGAACTCCAGGGCTTTGGCCGGGTCGCCGGAGCGGAGGTGCGCGGTTCCCAGGCCGTCCAGCGCGTCGGCTTCGCCCGTGCGGTTGCCGAGTGCGCGATAGGCGGCGCGGGCCTGCTGGTGGTGGTCGATCGCCCGGGTGTAGTCGCCCGCGCGGCAGTAGGCCAGGCCGAGGTCGTCCAGTGAGTTCGCCTCGCCGGTGCGGTTGCCGACCTCGCGGTGGATCACCAGCGCGCGTTCGTGACAGGCGTACGCCTCCTCGCACCTGCCCAGTTGCTGGTGCACCAAGCCGATGAAGTCCAACGCGTTCGCCTCGGCGGCCCGGTCACCCGCATCCCGTGCCACCGCGAGGCTCCGCGAGTAGTGCTCGAGGGCCTCCTCGCTGCTCCCCCACCGCCAGTGCAACAAGCCCAGGCTGTTGAGGACACCGGACTCCCCGGCCCGGTCACCGGTGGCCCGATACAGCGGCAACGCCTGCTGGTAGTACTCAAACGCCTTCTGGTAGTCCGCCCAGCGGACGTGCACGAGGCCGAGGTTGCCCAACGCGGCGGCCTGCGCGGCCTGCTCCCCCGTCGCCATGGCCGCGCGCACCGCGTGCTGGTGGATGACCAGCGCCTCCTCGTGGTGGGCACGGACGTTGAGGTACTGCGACAACGTGGCCGCGAGCCGGATCGCCTCGTGCGGCCGGTCGCTCGCCTCCGCCTGACCGATCGCGGCCACCAGGTTCGCTCGTTCGGCGTCCAGCCACGCAATCGCCGCAGCGCTACCGAAATCCGCCATGGAGCTCGTGACCTTGCTCAGGTAGTAGTCGATCAGACGGCCGGACGCTTCGCGGTCGTCATCAGCCTGCTC
>CBIMJO010000458.1:0-7324 GCA_966244135.1 uncultured Actinocrispum sp.
AACTCGAACGCAAGGTGTACGAAGGCGAGTTCGTCACCGACGACAGGCCCGGCTTCACTTCCGCCCCTTCAGGTCGGCCACCGTGGGCCGGTCGGCCGCCGTGGACGCGTCGGGTGCGGCAGGCTTGCACAGCCCTAAGGTTGGCGGTGGTGTCGTTGTGGCAATCCGGCGCGGTTGTCCGGGCGCGGTCGGTGGTGGCGTATCGGCTGCGCAAGATCCCTCAAGATGTGGCGCGGCTGATGTGGTTCGTGGCGCGCGGCATTTGGCGATGGCTGATCAAGCTCTGGTCGTGGGCGACTTACGCGGATCTGCGAGCGGACGCGCGTCGGGCAAGGCTGGCCGGAGACGCAGAAGCACGGCGCGAAGCACAGGAGTTGATCCGCTCGGACGGGAGAGCACGTTGGGCTAAGGTCGGAATCTGTCTACATCGGATCCTAGTGACAGCGAAATTTGTTGTCCCAGTGGGGATTCTGCTGTGGCTGGTCGACTCGTGGATGCCCCGCGGGAACATGTGGCCATGGCTGGCCGGCGTCTACAACGGACTCGATACATTGTGGACGATCATCACCACGGGAACGCCGGCGGTTATGTACACCATGCCGGTTGTTTTCCTTGTGGCAGCAGCGTTTGAGGGTCGAGACAAGACTCCAGGTGCGGGATGGCTTGTACGTCCGGACCGAGATGACACGGACTCTTGGATCGACGAACGAATGATCTCAAAGGCGTTGGCGCACTTGGGCATAAGCCCGCTGAACACATTCTTCAAGGGTGGCGGAGAACTCGTTTACACTGTCCCAGCTCGAAAAGATGGAGATGGAACGTTCGCACAAGTCCGACTGCCACTGGGCGTGACTGCCGACATGGTGGCCACGCAACGTCCAAAGTTGGCAGCGAACCTTGGTCGTGCCGCGCTGGAAACCTGGCCTACGAAGGGAGACGAGGACGGAATTCTAGACCTGTGGGTTGCCGACAAGGGAACTCTGAACGGCGGCGCCGGGAATTGGCCGCTACTGCATGACGGACTGGTAGACGTTTTCGAGGGTGTCCCCTTTGGACTATCACAGCGTGGCCTAGTGATCAACGCCCCGCTGATCGGCGCGAACTGGTTGGTCGGCGGCCGACCTGGACAGGGCAAGTCTGCTTGCCTGCGAACGGTTCTACTTGGCGCGGCGCTTGACCTCACCGTCGAGTTGTGGGTGTTCGTGATGGGCGAGTCTCCCGACTTTGAACCATTCGCGCCCCGGTTGTCCCGGTACCACATGGGCATGGAGGACGCGGTAGCCGAATCTGCGTTGCATGCGCTCGCTGATCTGCTGGAGGAGATGGAAAGACGCGGACGCATTCTTGGTCAGCAGCCAGGCAAGCCGCCCAAGGTGTCCCGAAAACTGGCCGACAACCGCAGTCTTGGCTTACATCCGTTGGTGTGCGCGATTGACGAGTGTCACGAGTTGTTTCAACATCCCAAGTACGGCAAGCAATCCGCCGATATGACCATCCGGCTGATCAAGCGAGGACGCAAGTACGGCATCGTTCTGCTGTTGGCGACTCAATCGCCCACAAAGGACAGTATCCCCCGCGAGATCACCCGAAACGTTTCCTGTGGCATCGCTTTCTCCGTTGCTGACCAGATCGCGAATGACGGCCTGTTGGGTTCCGGCCGATACCGGGCAGGTGTTCGGGCGACCGACCTGCGCATGAACACCGACCGGGGAACCTGTGTGGCTGTAGGTGTCACTGACGCCACCTTTGAACTGATTCGCACGTTCTACATTCCCTTTGAGGACGGCATTGACGACGTCTCACCGGTCATCAGTCGCGCCGTGGCTCTCGTACAGGAGGCTGGCCGTGCCATCGAACCGCTGAACCGGTTGGAGATCACCGCCGCGCCGGTCGACCACCTGACGGACATCGCTGACGTGATGCGGGACGAACGTCGTGTTCGGACACAGGTCGTGCTCTCCCGGCTGGCTGAACACAACCCCACCGAGTACGAAGGATGGTCACCGGCCGACCTGACCGCCGCGCTCGCGGCATACGGCGTGCGGCCCGCCAAGTCCAATGGCGTCATGGTCATCCGCGCCGAGGACATCACCGATGCACTCACCGCCCGCGACGCTACGAGCGACACGGACGACGGGGATGCGGACGGGGAGACTGCAGAGACGCAGGGAGTTCTCCCTACCCGCTCCCTGCCCTCAACTCCCCAATCTGACCAGCACAAACCCCCGACAGGGAGGCCGAACGCCACGCCTGACGACCCTGCCGAAACCCTGGAATCCGGCACCCTGCCGACGATGCTCGGCCAGGTCCCTCAATCTCCAGACGGCACCGTAACGGGGTCCCACAGGGCCGTACGGGACACGGAAGGCCGAAGGGGGTCTGACTTCCCCGGCGGTAGCAACGGCGGCCCTGTAGGGGGCGCCTATGCCGGTTAGCTCGTCATCGCAACCGCAACCGACGACGATCGAAGGCGCGAGGGAAGTTGACGATCAGCCAACAACAAGCGCGGATGAACCAGAACGCGAGGACTACGCATATCACCTGGCGCGTGTGTGCGCACGTTTTCCGACAACAATCAGCCCGGACGGGGCGCGGCGGCTGGCTCGATTGCTACGGCCCCCTGAGCCGCCCACTGCCGAATAGAAGGAAAGAAAGACCGGCCGGGACTCACACGAGTCCCGGCCGGTCTGTTTTGGAGTGCCCCCGCCTACAGTGGGTTGGGTTCGATCTCAATTCGACTATAGTCGAACTTGTTGCGAGGGCCGTGATGCTCATCAATGATAACGGCGGAGAACAGGAAGCGGAGAACCGCATTCATACGTTCGTAGTCCTCGCGGGCGGCCAATTCGTTCCACCGCTCCCGCGCATGTTCACCTACAAGATCGCCAAGGACATCAACAGTTGGACGAACGGCGGTCTTGTGTTGAATCTTGCTAATCCGATCCTCTACCGTCCGCCGCATCTCTCGATATTCACGTGTGGACACCTCACGATTCGTCCACATGTCTTTCAACTCAGCCAATTCTTGCTCGTCCGCTGCGATTGCTTCCTGTTCCCGCTTTGTCAGCGCGACGGCCGCCGTGGGAGCCCCAGAAAGGTCCAGAGCCGTCAGCAGTTCAATCGCCGCGTCAACCACGAATTTCTCCAGAGGTGCCGCACCAATCGCACGTGCACATCGAGCCGCCTTGTCGAAAGTTCTGCTGCGCGTACACATGTACATCGGCAACCTTTTTCCAGGTTGGCCCGCAGTTCCGGAACCCGACATGTGTGTACCGCACTTGCCACACGTCACGACGCCACGCAGAAGGTAGTAGCGATTCGCGCGGGCCTTGTAGGTCGAAGCGCGCATCGTGCGCCGCTCTTGCACCTCATTCCACACCCCACGGTCGACAATCGCGGGCCATACACCCTCTCCGATCTTCTCCCCGCGAAATACGAGAATTCCGGTGAGATACGGTGCGGACAACAGTCGTCGTACCGTGGTCCCGGCCCACGCCGTGTTGCCGTGCACAGTTTTGAAACCACGTTCAACAAGCACGGCGGCAATCTCGCGCGGAGAACTCCCGTCCAGATAGGCCGCGAAGATATCCCGAATGACTTCCGCTTCATCTTCAATAACGGTCATCCCGTCCGCTGTGTAGCCGAAACGGCGCTTGCCTGGCGTGTGCGGGAGACCGTCAAGTGCACGATCCGCCAATTTGTCCTTGATTCGCCGCGACGTATCATCACTGGAACGACACGCGTGGGCAACCTCGATCCGCAGGAAGAACCGATCGTCCGGATCGGATAGATCACGCCGATTCGCCTGCCCGTGCAACGTAATACCGTGCTCGTCAGATATCGTCAGCAGTTCTTCAAGATCCTTGGGCTGACGCATGAGCCGATCAGGATGATAAACAATCACGTTCCGAAACCGGCCGTCCCGCATCGCCTCAATCAGCTTGTCCCAACCGGGACGCTTCCGGTCACGTTTCCACGCAGACCGATTCGGATCGACAAAGACGGCGTCCGACGTGACCACAAGCCCCAGCCGATCAGCCACTTCCCGGCACAACCGCTCCTGACGGTCCACAGCAGTCTGATCATCGTCGTCGGCCTTCGAGATCCGGCAGTAGACAGCCGCAGGTTGACCGGCCAAGGACCCAGCGTCAAGCCGCTGGTGTCGCCCGTCCCGACCAGCCCGGATAGCCTTGCTACGCCGCTCGCGCTCCATCACTGCATCCATACCTCATACCGTATGAACGCGCAATGACTACGTTGCTGGGGTTGAACGAGCATCCCGGGGAGCTGTCCGGGTACGGGCCGATCACCGCCGCGCATGCGCGGGAACTGGCCGAGCACGCGGTTTGGCGGCGGGTGATCACCGACCCCATCGGTCACGTCGTCGAGGCCAGCCGCAAACGACACGCCTCCCCGGCACTGCGCGACTTCATCGAACTGCGCGACCGCACCTGCCGCCTCCCCGGTTGCCCCGTGCCGGCCGAGCGTTCCGAAATCGACCACACCATCCGCCACGTCCACCACGGCGCCAACAGCCCCGAAAACACCGCCGCCCTCTGCAAACACCACAACCTGATGCGCGAACGCAGCGCCTGGACCCTCACCCAGCCAATTCCGGGAACCCTGACATTCACCAGCCCCGAAGGCCGAACCTACACAACAACCCCCGAACCCTACCCAGAACCAACCGCCGCCTAACCCACGAACAACCGCCCCGGCGCCCTTTTATCGCTAGGGCGGAGTGGTCCCGCGCGCGGTTCGATTTTGTGTGGGTAGCGGCGGCCATACGCTTTTCGGCGAGGCAGGGCGCCAGCCCTGCCCGCGCCTTTCGTCCTGCCTGGCCGCCGCAGGGGCCCCACACCAAATCGAACCGCGCGCGGGCCAAACCCACCCTTCCCGCATGCGCGCCGACCCCATTCGTGGCTGACCAATGCCCGCGTGTCCGGGCGGGTCAGTCCTTGGGGGTGGGGACTATTCGGGGGCGGGCGTTGGCTTCGGGGAAGACCCAGCGGCGGAAGCCCCAGAAGCGGAACACCATGAACAGCAGCGTGCCGATGATGGAGCCCGCGACGAAGTCGGCGGTTTCCTGGGCCCAGCGGTCGACGTTGGGGACCTTGAGGTCCAGCACGTAGCGGGAGATCCACAGCGGGACCAGGTTGATGATGATCCCGCCGCCGCTCACCAGGAAGTACAGCGCCGCCTCGTGATGCCGTTCCCGGCCCCCGCGCGTGCGGAAGGACCACTCGCGATTCAGGACGTACGAGGCGATCGTGGCCATCAGCACCGCGATGGCCTTGGCGGTGACCGGTTTGCTCTCCAGCACGGTCAGCTTCATCAGGAACCACAGGCCGTTGTCGATGACGAACGTGGTCCCGCCGACAATTAGGAACTTCAGCAGCTCCCGATGTTTGATGAGAACGCCTCGCAGCGGCTCGGGCACCTGAGCCAGCACGCTCTCGACAAACGTCACTGCCGCAGTCTACGGAAACCGCAGGTTACGCGGCGCGCTCGTTCTCCTCGTCGCGCACGGCGTGCAGGCGCCGCTGGGTGCGGGTGACGCGGGTGCGGGCGTTCGCCTCGGGGAACACCCACTTCTTGAACGCCCACCAGCGGAACACCATCGCCAGGAGGGTGCCGAGGATCATGCCGCTGAAGAAGTCCGCGACCTCCTGTGTGACAAGGGTCACATACGGGACCTTCAGCTCGAGCATGTAGCGGGAGATGGCCAGCGGCAACGAGTTCAGGCCCACGCCGATCCCGCTGATCAGGAAGAACAGGGCGGCCTCGTGGTGGCGCTCGCGCCCGCCGCGGGTGTGGAACGACCACTCGCGGTTGAGCACGTACGACACGATCGTGGCGATGATCACCGCGACGGCCAGCGCCGTGACCGGGTGCGCGTTCAGCACGGTGAGCTTCAGCGCGTAGTTGACGGCCGTGGTGACGACGAAGCAGACCGCGCCGACCACCGCGAACCTGAGCAGCTCGCGGTACTTGAGCATGATCCTGCGCACCGGCTCGGGGAGCCGCTGGACGATGGTCTGCACAAAGGCCATGGACCCGACTCTACTGATCAGAATTTCACAGGCCGTGACCGGGTTCCCCCGGGACTGCTCCGATCAGAGTTTAGAAAGTGACGCGTGGGGTAGGCGTTACGTATTTGATCATGCGTTGACTACCGAGGGCCAGGGCCCGTCCCGCACTCGCCGGTCAGGTCCGCCAGCAGGCGTTCGACCGCGTTCATCCCAGCACACGGGTCCCGCGGCGGCGGCTCCGAGGTCGTTGTCCGCGTCGTCGGCGTCGTGGTGGTCACCACCGGCGGCTCAGTGGACGGCGACGTGGGCTTCGTCGGCTCCGTTGGCTTGGTCGGCTCCGTGGTCTGCGTGGGCTTGGTCGGGTCCGTCTGGGTCGGTTTCGTCGGCTTGGTGGTGGTCGGCGGCTTCGGCTCCTTTGGCGGCAACGGCCAGTGCCACCACGGCAGGTTCACAGTCGTGCTGGCGCTCGCCGTGCCGAGAGTGGCCGTGACGTGCACCTTCCGCGAATGCCACGGCGGCGGGTCGTGGCGGTCTGCGCGCGACTCCCCGCCCTCGTCCCAGTCCTTCAGCTTGACCCGCAGGTAGAACCGGTCACCGGGCTTCACCGGATCGTCGGTCACACAGCTGGTCGTCGCGCCCGTCGTGGTGCAGGACGCGTGCGGGAACGACTGCACGAGGTCCGCGGTCTCGTCGAACGTGACGGTGATCTGCTTGGTGCTCTCGCCGGTGTTGCGTGCGAGGGCGAACACCGACGGCGCCTTGCGCAGGCCCGGCGCGCCGATGTCGATCGGGTCGGGCGAGGCCAGGATGGACACGCCGTCCTTGCGGACCGGTGGCTGCACTTCCACCTTCACCGACACCTTGACCGCGGCGATCGACCCGGCCATCACCGACCCGGTGATCTCGCCGCCGACGCTGTCGTCGGCCGCGACCAGCCGGAACACCAGCTTCACCGACTCGCCCGGCTGCAGGCCGCCCGCGCTCGTGCAGGTCACCGTGCCGGACCCGGCCGGACAGGCCACGTCGGCCGCGGCCGCGTTCAGCCGCAGGATCGGCGCCCCGGCCATCCGCGACGGACCCTCGGAACTGATCCCCTGCGGCAGGGTCAGCGTGGCCACGACCGGCTCGGACGGGCTGCCGCCGTTGTTGGTGATGGTGAACGGCAGTTCGCTGGCGGTGCCCGGGACCAGCGTGATCGGCCCGGGTGAGGGCGCGCTCAGGCTGGGCGGCGCGGGCTGCGGCGGAGCCGGTGGCGGCGGCACGCCCGGCGTCGGCACCTGAACCGGCGGCGT